>LKNC01000029.1 GCA_001564255.1 Natrialbaceae archaeon Tc-Br11_E2g1 | reverse complement strand
GGGACGGTGGCGAGACTCGCCAGCGCCGCCGCGCCCGTCTCGAACTGGATGGCGGGGCTCGGGCCCGTCCGGACGCTGGTGGAGCGAACCGTCGGCGTCGACAGCCGGCGCCCGCTGCCAGCGTTCCAGCGCGAGACGCTCCGGGACTGGCACGAAAAGCGCGGCTCGCGCGTCTCCGCGGCCGACGCCGACCGCGAGGCCGTCCTCTACCCCGACACCTACACGAACTACGTCGACGTCGACCGCGGGAAAGCCGCCGTCCGCGTCCTCGAGGCACTGAACGTCCACGTCCGGGTTCCCGACGTGCCCGGCAGCGGCCGCGCCCCGCTCTCCCAGGGGATGATCGCCACCGCCGACGAGAAGGCCAGCCGCGTCTACGCGGCCCTCGCCGAACACGTCGACGCCGGCCGCGACGTCGTCGTGATCGAGCCGAGCGACCTCGCGATGTTCCACAGCGACTACGAGAAGTTCCTCCCCGAGCGATCGTTCGACCGCCTCCGGGACGGGAGCTACGAGGTCCTCGAGTACGTCTACGGACTGCTCGAGAACGGGGCCGACGCCTCGGCGCTCCGATCCGGCGACGGCGGCCCCGACCTCGCGTACCACTCCCACTGCCAACAACGCACCCTCGGGCTCGACGCCTACACACGGGCCGTCTTCGAGACCCTCGCGTACGACGTCCTCGAGAGCGAGGTGGAGTGTTGTGGGATGGCCGGCAGTTTCGGCTACAAAGAGCAGTACTACGAGCTGAGTATGGACGTCGGCGACCGACTCGCCGAGCAGTTCTCGACGCCCGAGGCGCGCGATCGCCTGGTCGTCGCCAGCGGCACCTCGTGTGAGGACCAACTCGAGGACCTGCTGGCTCGAGACGCCGTCCACCCGGTGGAAGTGCTCGATCCACGATCGCGGATCGAGTGACCGACCTCCCGTTTCCGGATGGCCCCTGAGGTCGTGTGGTTCGCGCCGCTTCGCGTCGCTCACCGGATTGGTGCTGTGAAAACGTCGAGAGGGAGATTTGAACTACGGCCGAGAACCTGCGCTCCGCGCAGAACCTCAGTCTCGTTCAAATTCCCTGTTCGCGTTTTCACGACGCAGTAGCTCGCTTCGCTCGCTGTTTTGCGCCGTGAAAAGCGCCGAGAGGGAGATTTGAACTCCCGTGTCCGTGAGGACAGCAGATTTCGAATCTGCCGCCTTGGCCGGGCTAGGCTATCTCGGCTCGACTCGTAGTACCGGGGTGAGTATTTTATCGGTTTCGATTCGTTTCCCCACGTGCAAACGGTCACCCTGAAAGGGTGTGACCTCGAGGACACCCTCACCCGGTGTTTTTCATCCCGGCGGCGATCCCTTTCACCGTCAGCCGGAGGGTCCGTTCCTCGACGTCGGTGAGGTGGGTGCGATCGAGGAGATGGGTCTGGAGGAAGTTCAGCGGGTCGACGTAGGGGTTTCGCCGCTGTAAATTTTCCCCGAGCCAGTCTCGAGTGTGGAGTTTCTCGCGCCCGCCGATCTCCGTGATCAGGTCAGCAGTCCGTTCGTACTCGGCGGCCACCCGCGGGAAAAACCGCTCCCTGAGTTCGGGGTCGGCGAGGTCGGCGTACTCGCTTGCGATCTCGAGTTCGGTTCGCGACAGCGCCAGAGAGGCGTTGTCGAGTGTCGTCCGGAAGAACGGCCACTCCTCGTACATCTCCTCGAGGGTCTCCATGGAGCCGCCCTCGTCGAGATACGCGTCCACTCCCGCGGCGATGGCGTACCAGCCCGGCAGGATACACCGCGACTGGGTCCAGGAGAACACCCACGGAATCGCCCGCAGGTCCTCGACGGTTCGCTCGCCGCTTCGGGAGGCCGGTCGGGAGCCCAGATCCAGGTCCTCGATGACGGTGATCGGCGTCGCCTGTTCGAAGTAGCTGACGAAGCCGTCGCTCTCCAAGAGATCCCGGTACTCCCGGCGGGCGGCGTCGGCCATCGTCTCCATGGCCTCGAACCACTCCGCCGGGATCTCCTCGTCGGGGCCTTCGAGTGCGTACAGCCGCGAGCGAAGCTGGGCGTTGAACATCTGTTCGACGTTTCGCTCGGCGATCCGGGGGTTGCCGTACTTCTCGGCGATCGCCTCTCCCTGCTCTGTGAACTTGATCTGGCCGGTGATCGTGTTGGTGGGCAACGCGAGCATCGCCTCGTTCATCGGACCGCCACCCCGTGAGATCGAGCCCCCACGACCGTGGAACAGGCGCATCGTGACGTCGTAGTCGGCACAGATCTCGCCGAGGTGGCGCTGGTTCTTGTGTAACGACCAGTTCGCCGCCAAAAACCCGTTTTCCTTGTTCGAGTCCGAATAGCCGAGCATGATCTCCTGGGTCCCGCCACGGGCCGCGAGCGCCTGTGCGTACGCCTCGTTCTCGAACAGCGTCCCCATGATCCGCCGGGCACCCGAGAGGGCCGCCTCGGTCTCGAGTAAGGGCACGACGTCGAGTCCGCTGTGTTCGGGCAGGGAGACGACGCCGGCCTGGTCGGCGAGAAAGAGCACCTCGAGGACGTGACTCGGTTCCTCGGTCATCGAGATGCAGTAGGTGTCGATCGCGTCGGCGCCGTACTCGGCTTGCCAGTCGGCCAGCCGGGAGAACAGTTCGATGACGCGTTCGGTCTCCGCCGAGAGGCCGGCGGTGTCCTCGAGGTCGATTACGGCCTCCTCTTGCAGGATGGCGTCGGTGAGCACGTCGACGCGCTCGTCTTCCTCGAGGGCCCGGTAGTCGATCCCCTCCCGTCCGAGGGCTTCGTCGATTGCGTCGGTGTGTTTCGCCCGGTGGTCACGCAAGTCGAGACTCGCAAGCGAAAACCCGAAGGTCGCCACCTGCCGTCGCAGGGGGTCGACGTGGGCCTCGACGACCGTCTCAGCGCCGTTCGCCCGGAGGCTCTCGGCGATGAGTTCGAGGTCCGCGAGTAACTCGTCGACGTCGTCGTAGCCGCCCGGCCGGACGTCCCCGACGCGTTCGAGTCGGTCGCGCATGAGCTTGAGCTTCTGGCGGTAGGGTTCGCCGGGGTACCGCAGGTCCGCGGTCCGGGAACTCCCCGGGAGCATGTCCCGGTCTTCCGCGAGCGAGGCCTCGAGACGCCGTCCGACGTCGATCCGGCTCCCGTCCTGGCTGAGTATCCCCGAGAGGCGTTTGAGCTCCTCCCGGTAGCGTTCGAGGACGACCCCTCGCTGGCGTTCTAAGGTGGTCGCGGTCACCTCCGGCGTGACGTACGGGTTGCCGTCGCGGTCGCTGCCGGCCCACGAGCGGAACTCGAGCAGTTTGGGGATCTCGAGGGGGGCCCCGAGCTCGCGCTCTATGGACCCGGCGAGCTCGGCGTAGATCTCGCCGACGACGTCGAAGAGGGTGTTCTCGAGGTACCACTGGACGTTTCTGGCCTCGTCTTCGGGTTCGGGCTGGCGCTTTCGCACCTGTGGGGTCTGCCAGAGGCTCGTCACCTCGGCGTCGATATCGCGCCAGACCTGGGCGGACTCCGTGTCGGTCAGGAGCCGTTCGTCCAGGCTCTCGAGGTGGGTCCCAACCTCCCGGAGTTTCGACTTGACCGTCTTCCGGCGGGCCTCGGTCGGGTGGGCGGTGAACGTCGGTTCGATCAGGACGTCCGCTAAGACCGTCTCGACCGTCTCCCGGTCGTGCTCGGCCAGTTCCGCTGCCGCCGCCTCGAGGCCGTCCTCTAAGGTATCCTCGTGGGAGTCCTTGCGTATCGAGCGAACGCGTTCGCGTTCCTCCGCGAGGTTGATCAACTCGAAGTAGGTGGTAAACGCCCGGGCGACGACCCGTTGACGATGGGGCGACAGCCCCGCGAGCTCGGCGACGAGTGGTTCGCGGCTGTCGATCTCGCCGGAGCGGTAGGCGATCGACGCCTTCCGGCAGGATTCGACCGTCTCGAACGCCCGCCGGGAGGTCTGTTCTTCCAGGACGTCCCCGAGTAGTGCTCCGAGTTCGCGGACGTCCTGTCTGACTTCCCTGTTGTGAAGCCGCATACCACCACAGTACGGGCCGGCCCGCAAAAGTCCACCCCTCCGTGCCGGTACCTAGATCCCCTCGAGGAAGTTCTCGATGACGTCGTGGCCGACGGCCGTCAGGACGCTCTCGGGGTGGAACTGGACGGCCTCGATCGGGTACTCCTCGTGGCGAACGCCCATCACGAGCGTCTCCTCCCCGTGTTCGGCGGTAGCAGTAACGTCGAAGCAGTCCGGAACCGTCGTCGCGACCAGCGAGTGATATCGGCCGGCCTGGAAGCCCTGCTCGAGGCCGGCGAGGACCCCCTCACCGTCGTGGTCGACCGCCGACGCCTTCCCGTGAATGGGGTCGGGCGCACGGCCGATCGCCCCGCCGTAGGCGTAGACGGCCGCCTCGAGGCCGAGACAGACCCCGAGGGTCGGCGTTTCGGGGCTCACCTCCCGGAGGACCTCGAGGGTGACGCCCACGTCACGGTCGTTTTTCGGGTGGCCGGGACCGGGGCTGATGACGATCGCGTCGGGGTCGATCTCCCGGACCTCCTCGAGGGTGGCCGTGTTCCGCACCACCTCGACGTCGGTGTCCTCGTGTTGGCTGACGTACTCGACGAGGTTGTACGTAAAGGAGTCGAAGTTGTCGATGAAGAGGACGCGTTTGGCCTCTCCTTGCGCTTTGAGACCGTCGGCGCTCATCGACTCACCTCCGGCGTGGACTCGAGGTCGCCTTCGTCTTCGATCGCCTCGAGGGCGGTGAGCACGCCGTCCATCTTCTTTTCGGTCTCCTCGTACTCGGCGGTGGGATCGCTGTCGGCGACCAGTCCCGCGCCGGCCTGAACCGTGATCCGCTGTTCGTCACCCGCGTCGCTACGCGCCGCGCAGTCTTCGACAGTCGCCGTCCGAATCACGATCGCGAAGTCGGCGTCGCCGGTAAACGAGTAGTAGCCGACGCCGCCGCCGTAGAGGCCACGCGGCTTCGCCTCTAAGTCGTCGATAATCTCCATCGCCCGCACCTTCGGCGCACCCGAAAGCGTCCCGGCGGGGAAAGCCGCCCGCGTGGCGTCGAAGGCGTCTTTATCGGCCGCGAGCGTGCCCGTCACCGTCGACTCGATGTGTTGAACGTGGCTGTACTTGAGGACGTTCATGAACTCCTCGACGCGCACCGACCCCGGCTCGGCAACGCGGCGGACGTCGTTTCGCGCGAGGTCGACGAGCATCGTGTGCTCGGCGCGTTCTTTCTCGTCTGCGAGCATCTCGCCGGCGAGTCGTCGGTCCTCGACGGGACTCGAGCCCCGCGAACAGGTGCCGGCGATGGGGTTCGAGGTGACGAGGTCCCCACCTATCGAAACCAGCGTCTCCGGACTCGCCCCGACGACGGTGAGGTCGTCGTGTTCTAGAACGTACATGTACGGCGAGGGGTTGACCTCCCGCAGGGACTCATAGAAGCCAAGCGGGTCGACCTCGCCGTAGAGCTCCCGCGTTCGAGAGATCACGCCCTGGTAGATGTCGCCATCGAGGACGTGTTCTTTCGCCCGCCGGACGCTCTCCTCGTAGTCGGCTTTGGGTCCCACAGTTTCCCAATCGCGGACGAAGCCGCCGGTCTCGAGGTCGTTCGCCCCCTCGAGGATCGCCGCCACTTCGGTGGCTTCCCCCCTGAGTTCGTCGTAGACCGCGCCGGCGTCCTCGCCCGACTCGACGATCGGCGTGAACACGAGCGAGGTCGTCCCCTCGACCTCGTCGAACGCGAGGGTCGTCGTCGTCAGGACGAACTGGGCGTCCGGGAACCGCGAGTCCGGGCGCTCGAGGCCGACCTCCGCGAGGTGCAGGTCGTAGACGGCGTCGTAAGCCAGGAAGCCGACTAGCCCGCCCTCGAAGTGCTGGCGGTCGTGTTCGGGGACGTTCGCGAGTCTGACGTCGGGCATGGCCGCGCGAAGGGCGTCGACCGTGTCGCCCTCCGCGTCAGTCTCGAGCAACTCGAGTGGGGCGTCCTCGGTAAGGGTCTCGACCTCAGTCTCCCCCTCGGTGACGGTGACGACGGCCTCGGGGTCGTAGCCGACGTACGAAAAGCGTGCGTGGCGTTCGGCCATCGCCGTCGACGGCTGGAAGGCTCCGTTTGGATCACTCGAGGCGACCTTCTCGGCGCTCTCGAGGAGAAACGAGTACGGACTTCGCTCCCTGTCGCTCGTCCGGCCGGTGAGGGCGGCGTACGCCGACAGCGGCGTCGTCTCGACGTCGATCGTGGCGGCGGTCCGGACGACGACGGGCCGATCGCGGTCCTCGCCTGCGTGTTCGACGAACTCCTCACGGGAGAGGTCGAACTCGAGGTCCGCGGCCGTCATGGCTTCCCCTCCAGGCGTCGGGTCGCAGTCGTCGCCCGCTCTATGAACGTCCGGACGGCGTCGTGATCCTTGAGGCCACCTTCCGCTTCGACGCCGCTTGCGACGTCGACGGCGAACGGGTCGACGGTTCGGATCGCCTCGAGGACGTTTCCGGGCTCGAGACCGCCCGCGAGGAGCACGGGTGAGGTGCGGTCGGCCGTCGCCTCCCGCGTTCGCTCCCAGTCGTGGGTCTCGCCGGTGCCGCCGCCGCCCTCGGCGTCGACGGAATCGACGAGTAACGCGTCGGCGACCCCGTCGTAGGCCTCGAGTGTCTCGACGTCGTCGGCGTCGACGGCGAAGATCACGTCGACGTCGACCTGGTTCGTCAGGAACTCGAGATCTGCGGGCTCGAGACCACCGTGGACCTGCAGGGCGTCGGGGTCGACGTCGGCGACGAGGTCGATCGCTTCCTCGACGGTTTCAGGCATCGTCACCAGGACGCCAGTGACCAGAGGCGGGACGGCCTCGAGGAGATCGCCCGCCCGTTCGCGGCTTACCTCCCGTGGGGTATCGACGGGAACCTCGCTTACGACGCCGACCGCGTCGGCACCCGCGTCGACCGCGACCTCGATATCCGCCTCGCGGGTGAGGCCACACACCTTCGCCCGCGTCATCGTTCCTCCGACTGGCCGCCACAGAGGGCCTCGAGTTTCGCCGCGGCCCCGCCGTCGTCGATCGCTTTCGCCGCGTACTCGACGCCGTCTTCTAAGGAGTGGGCCACCCCGGAGACGTAGATCGCCGCGCCGGCGTTCGCGAGGATGACGTCGCGTTTCGCACCCGTCACGTCGCCTTCCACAATGGCACGCATGTCGGCGGCGTTTTCGGCCGGGGTGCCGCCGGCGATATCGGCGACGTCGTGGGCCTCGAGGCCGAGATCGGCGGGCTCGAGTTCGTAGGTCTCGACGTCGCCACGGGAGACCTCGGCGACGGCCGTCTCGCCGTGGATGGCGATCTCGTCGGTGCCCGAACCGTGGACGACCAGGGCGCGTTCGACGTCCATCCGGGAGAGTGCGTTGGCGATCACGGGAACGAGGTCGGGGTCGTAGACGCCGACGACCTGGGCGTCCGCACCCGCGGGGTTCGTCAGTGGCCCGAGGATGTTGAAGACGGTCCGCATCCCGAGTTCCTTTCGTGGGCCGATGACGGCGGCCATCGCGGGGTGGAAGACGGGCGCGAGCATGAAACCGATCCCCTCTTGCTCGATCGCCCGCTCCACTGCGGGCGGTTCGGCCTCGACCTCGACGCCGACCTCCTCTAAGACGTCCGCACTGCCCGACGAGGAGGAGACCGAGTAGTTGCCGTGTTTGGCGACCGGAACGTCCGCACCTGCGGTGACGATCGCACTCGTCGTCGAGACGTTTACCGTGTCGTAGTCGTCCCCGCCGGTGCCACAGGTGTCGACCAGCGGCTCCCGATCGGGGTCGATCCGGCGGGCGACCGCCCGCATCCCCTCGGCGAAGCCAGCGATCTCCGCTTCGGTCTCGCCTTTCGCGCGCAACGCCGCGAGCAACGCGCCGATCTGTGCCTCCGTGGCCTCTTCGAAAACCGCCCTCGAGGCCGCTCGAGCGTCCGACTGTGAGAGGTCTTCTCCCTCGGTGACGCGTTCGACGTACTCCTGCATAGTGAACACCAATGTACTCTATTGTCTTATAGTGCCCAAATCAGTACATCGACTTAAACGTATCGCCGAGAACGGGAGCCCGTCCGTTCTCACTCGAGTCGGCCGAACCTGGGTTTTATCTTCCGGTGCTGGTACGATTTCAGTATGGAATCGCTCAATCCCCGCATCAGGCTGCTCTGGGTCGCCCAGGCGGGCATCTTCGCGGTCGTCCTGGGCGTGGTGCTCGCGGGCGTCGACCGACAGTTCTACTCGCTCCCGACTGCCGTTCTCGTCGGCGTCGTCGGCCTCATCTTCTTGCTCGGTGCCGTCTACGCCGTCCGCCTCTACGCGAAGTGGCGTTTCGAGTTACAGGACGACGCCCTCTACTTAGAACGGGGAGTGATCACCTTCGTCGAAACCGCCGTTCCCTTCGTCCGCGTCCAGCACGTCGACACGCAGTTCGGGCCGATAGAACGCGCCCTCGGGCTCTCGAGCGTCGTCATCTACACCGCCGGTTCGCGTAACGCGGACGTTCGGGTGCCCGGACTCACGCCCGAGCGCGCGCGAAAACTCCAGGACACCCTCCGTGACCTCGCCGTCGAGAGCGAGGCCGACGACGCGGTATGAACCGGCTTCACCCCCTGAGCGCGGTGATGATGGGGATCGGCCGGGGGATCTCCGGGCTCTTTTTCGCGTTCGTCATCGCGACGGTCCTCGCCGCCGTCTTCGAGGTCGTCTCGGGACTGGTGGCGTTGCTCGTTCCCGCCGGTTTCTTCGTCGGTTTCGCCTACGGTGTCGCCTACTACTATCGGTTTAGCTACGAACTCACCCCCGACACCTTCGACATCGCGTCGGGCGTGATCTCCCGACGTGACCGCGAGATCCCCTTCCGACGGGTCCAGAACGTCGACGTCAAACAGGGTGTGCTCTATCGCCTGTTCGGGCTCGCCGTCGTCAACGTCGAGAGCGCCGGCGGCGGGAGCACCGAGGCGGTGCTCAACTTCGTAAGCGAGGGGGAAGCCAGACGCCTCCAGCGGGAGATCCGACGGCGAACCACCGAGTCGAAGTCCCGTCGGACGACGAACGGAACGGACGTGACAGCCGCCAGGGGCGTCGACGAGGGCGACGCCGAGACGGACGACCTCGAGGAACCGCCCGAGGACGCCGAGGCGGACCTCGAACTCGACGAGGGGGGAGGCCACGGAGCCGACGAACGTGACTACCGACCGACGCGGCTGTTCTCCCTCGAGTCAAAGGAGCTTTTGCTCTACTCGTTCGCGTCGTTCCGGATCGCCGCGGCGGCCGGCGTGATCTTTCTCGCCTTGTTCGCCCTCGAGCCGATCCTCGAGTTCCTCGTGGCCGTCTCACAGCCACTCGGTGGTCCCGAGACCCTCGAGGCCGGCACGCCACGAAGCTACGTGATCCTGACCGCGGTCTCGATCGCCCACGGTATCGTCCTCGCCTATCTGCTCAGTGCGGGGTTTACGTTCGTCAGCTACTACGGCTTCCGACTCGGTCGCATCGAGGAGGACCTCGTCTACGAACGCGGGCTCCTCCAGAACTACAGCGGGTCGATCCCGATCGAGAAGGTCCAGTCGGTGACCGTCACCGACAACCCCCTCCAGCGGCTGATCGGCTACGCCGGGATGTGGGTCGAGACGGCCGGCTACGGCCCCGACAGCGGCGGCGGCAGTCAGTCCGCGGTCCCCCTGGCGAGGAAAGGCCGGGTCTACGCCTTCACCGAACGCTTTACGGGCCTCGAGAAACCCGCCTTCGAGCGGCCGACGACCGTCGCCCGCAGGCGGTATCTCGCCCGCTACTCGATCGTCGCAACCGTGGTCGTCGCCGTCGCCTTCGGTGTCTCGCTCGTGACCGCCCTCGAGTCGTGGTATTTCGCCGCACTCGCGTATCTCCTCGTCCCGCCGGCGGCTCACCTCCGGTGGGTCAACCTCGGCTACTACGTCGGCGAGAACCACCTGGTGGTCCGTCGTGGCTTCTGGAACCGGCGGACGACAGTCATCCCCTACTACCGGATCCAGACGGTCAACACCCGCCGCTCGATCTTCCAGCGCCGCCTCGGACTCGCCTCGCTCGTCGTCGACACCGCGAGCTCCAGGTCGTTCTCGGCACCGACGCCGACGATCTACGACGTCGACCTCGAGGTCGCCCGGGAGGTCCACGGCGAGTGTCGCGAGCACCTCCAGGCGGCACTCGCCGAACGCTCCGTGTCGCCGATCTACGACCGATCGGCGGAGCCGGACGCTCCCGAACACGATTCGGACCTCCCGGGGTGAGAGGCCGGTCGTCCGTGGCCCGCCCGGTAGCTGACCCCGCGGTGGACCCCCCGGGGAACAAGACGAAACCGACAGCGAGTCACCCCACCCCGGACGCCGCGGTTGTAACGGTGAGCTGATCACTCCACCGAAACGCTTCCCGTCGCGGTCGTCTCCACGCCGGGGCTGTACTGGAAGAGCGGTTCGGTGTCGGGCGTCTCGAAGCCGTTCGCATCGAAAAGCGCGTCCGCCTCGAGGTCGGCGACGGCGTCGTACAGCGGCCACGGCTCGTGGGAGATGTCGGCGTAGTGGAGGCTTCCATCGGGCGCTTCGGTGTAGTAGCGGTACCGTTCGGTCAGAAAGTGGGTGAGCGTCCCCGTCTCGGCTGTGTAGCGGTCCCCGGTCGGGCCGTAGGCTCCCTCGAAGCCGACCGGCCTGGCACCGGGATGACGACGACGGCTCCGGAAGTGAACCCGGTCGCCGTCGACCTCGAGGTCGATGTCGGCGTAGTAGTACGGCAGGTAGTGGAAGGCCCGTGCCCCGAGAACGCCGAGGAGTCCGTCGGCGTCGAGGCTGAAGAAGTACACCGCGGGCGTCCCCTCGTAGGTCACGTACGTCCGGAGGTTGAGTTCGGGAAGCGGGAGGCCGGTCCCGGACGGCAGCGCCGTCGGCCGGACGTCGACGTTCGTGAAGGGGACGACCGAGAGCCACGCCCGCCCATCGTGGGTGTCGACCTCGAGGGCATCGGGCAGGTGCGCCGCGACCAGATGGGGGTCGACCGGCCAGCTGGCAAAGAGGACGTGCCGCCAATCCATGTGAAGTGGACCGATCATCTCATCTAGAGGTCGGTGGCAGGTGATTATCGGTCTTGTCCCTCTCTCGTTTGGCCCCGGGAGCGTGGTTTCGGTGGCTTTTACCTCACCGGGGGAGAGCACTCGAGTATGGCAGACGAGGAATACCGACTCGAGCAGGACAGCCTCGGAGAGATGCAGGTTCCGGCGGACGCCTACTGGGGTGCACAGACCCAGCGTGCGATCCGGAACTTCCCCATCTCCGGGATCACGTTCGGTCGCCGGTTCGTCCGTGCACTGGGCGTCGTCAAGAAAGGCGCTGCACAGGCGAACCGCGACCTCGGACTGGTCGAGGAAGATATCGCCGACGCGATCGTCGAGGCCGCCGACGAGGTCATCGCCGGCGAACACGACGAACAGTTCCCCGTCGACGTCTTCCAGACCGGTTCGGGAACCTCCTCGAACATGAACGCGAACGAGGTCATCGCCAACCGCGCCGCCGAGATCAAAGGCGCCGAGATCGGTGACCGAGTCGTCCACCCCAACGACCACGTCAACTACGGCCAGTCGAGCAACGACGTCATCCCGACGGCGATGCACGTCGCCGCCTTAGAGGCCGTCGAGAAGGACGTCATCCCCGCGCTCGACCAGCTTCGTGAGGCCCTCGAGGCCAAAGAAGCGGAGTTCGACGACGTCGTCAAGACCGGCCGCACCCACCTCCAGGACGCGACACCAGTCACGCTCGGCCAGGAGTTCGGGGGCTACCGCACCCAGGTCGAGAAAGGGCTCTCCCGCGTCGACCTCGTCCGTGACCACCTCGGCGAACTCGCCCTCGGTGGCACTGCCACCGGCACGGGGCTGAACACCCACCCCGAGTTCCCCGAACTCACAGCGGAGTACATAAGCGAGGAGACCGGCGTCGACTTCCGCGAGGCCGACAACCACTTCGAGGCCCAGGCCGCCCACGACGCGATGAGCGAGGCTCACGGCGCACTGCGTGTCGTCGCCGGCTCGCTCAACAAGATCGCAAACGACCTGCGCCTGCTCGCCTCGGGCCCACGGAACGGACTCGGCGAGCTCGAACAGCCCGAGAACCAGCCCGGCTCCTCGATCATGCCCGGCAAGATCAACCCCGTGATCGCCGAGGCGGTAAACCAGGTCCACAAACAGGTCGTCGGCAACGACGCCGCCGTCGCCGCCGGCGCCGCCGAGGGCCAGATCGACCTGAACCTCTACAAGCCCGTACTCGCCCACAACTTCCTCGAGTCCGCCGAACTGATCGCGAACTCGAGTGACGTGTTCGCCGAACGCTTCGTCGCGCCACTCGAGGCAAACGAGGAGTACTGTGCAGACCGCGTCGAGCAGTCGATGGCGATGGCGACCTCGCTCAACGTCCACATCGGCTACGACAAGGCGAGTGAAGTCGCAAAGACCGCCCTCAAAGAGGACAAGACGGTCCGGGAAGTCGTCTTAGAGAAGGGGTATCTCAGCGAGGAGGAAGCCGACGAAGTGCTCGACCCCGCGAAGATGGCCCAACGGGGCATTCTCGGACAGGACCACTAGTCGTTCACGACGCCCGACCGTGTGAGTCGAACCGATGGCGTATCCGGTTCGACGCCGTCGACGCCCGGTGGAGTACTACTGCGGTCGGCTTCCTACCCCTCACCGGCCGAGACGATCCCGGTGGTCGGTCGCGAGTTCGGCTGCCCGCTCGCGGGTGTGGGCCTCCTCCCAGCGAACCGCCTCGGCGTCGCCGTAGGCCAGGGCCGTCTTGAGTTCGTCACGGAGGATCCCCGAGTCGACCGAGAGGACGGTTCCGTCGCCGTCCCCGAGTTCGTAGACGCCGGGCCGATCCGGGGCGCGGGCGACCGTCTCGCGATCGAGGTCGCGCCAGGGTTTTCCCAGGGGCATCAGTCGACGATCTCGTAGGAGTGTTCGCTCATCTCGTCTTCCGCGAAGACGAACACGCGCCCGTCAACGACCTCGAGGTCAGCCTCGACGGACACCGAATAGCCCTCCGTGGACACCGTGACGCCGGGGAACACCTCCCGACCCTCGTCGGGTTCGAGCATCACGCGGCCCACCCCCGTCGACTCGAGGATGTCGTCGTGGGTGTTGCGATCGTTGACGTAGGTCATCACGCCCTCGAGACCGTCGGGTTCGGTGACGAGGACGTGGACCTCCTTGCCGGGTGGGGTCTTGACCGCCCCCTCGACGGGGTCGGGGACACCGTGGTAAAAGACCTCGCGGCCGTCGAGGTACTCGACGACGACGCCGCCGTCGACGAGGTCGACAGAGAGCGTACTCGGTGGGACGTTAGAACGGGTGCTCATAGACGCCGGTTACACCTCCGTCGGGAAAAACGGACCGTTCGGGCGAGTCGACCACCGGATCGCCAGCCGTAAATAGCCCTTGGGAGAGAGTGGAAATATGGACGGCCGAGCCGTCGCCCCCGCCGCCGGAACGGTGCTCAACGCACTCGCGACCGGTACGGGATCGGCGTTCGCGATCGACCTCGAGACGACCGCAACGGTCACGCTGACCGACGACGGGGAGGTTACAGGGGAGATCGCGGAGGAACCGGAGGAGGACGCGTCGCTGATCGAACGGTGTGTCGAGTTGGCTGTAGCGCGCTACGCCGAGGAGGACGAGGACGTCGGCGCCCGCGTGCGCACCGAGACGGACGTTCCGATGGCTTCCGGGCTAAAGAGCTCGAGTGCCGCCGCGAACGCGACCGTACTCGCGACACTGGAGGCTCTCGGCGTCGCCGAGGAGGTCGACCGAATCGACGCCTGTCGTCTCGGCGTACAGGCCGCCCGTGAGGCCGGCGTGACGGTCACGGGTGCGTTCGACGACGCGAGCGCGAGCATGCTCGGCGGCGTCACGGTCACGGACAACACCGAGGACGAACTGCTCGCCCGCGAGGAGGTGGGGTGGCACGCGCTGGTGTACACCCCTCCAGAGCGCGCTTACAGCGCCGACACCGACGTCTCCGCCTGTGAGTCGATCGCGCCGATGGCCGAGCTGGTGGCCGAACTCGCCCTCGAGGGCCGGTACGGCGAGGCGATGACCGTAAACGGCTTTGCGTTCTGTGGTGCCCTCGAGTTCTCCCCGGGACCGATGGTCGACGCCTTACCCGACGTCGAGGGCGTCTCCCTGTCGGGAACGGGGCCGAGCTACGTCGCCGTCGGCGAACGGGCGAGTCTAGAGGCGGTACGGGAGCGGTGGGACGGGCGAACCGGAACGACGAGGGTACTGCGGACACGAACGGACGGAACACGTATACTATGAGCCAGAACGAACGAGATCCGAACCCGGAGGAAATGGAGCTAGACGAACTGCGCGAGGAGATCCGAGAGATCGACCGTGACATCGTCGAGTTGATCGCGCGACGGACCTACGTCGCCGATTCGATCGCCCAGGTCAAAGAACTCGAGGGGTTGCCGACGACCGACTCGAAACAGGAAGAGCGCGTAATGGATCGGGCAGGTGAGAACGCCGAGCACTTCGACGTCGACTCGAACCTGGTGAAGGCGATTTTCCGTCTGCTCATCGAGTTGAACAAGGTCGAGCAAAGGAGTACTAGATAGCACTAATCGGGTTTCTAAGCGCGTGTAGCGCCAATAAGCGATTAGAAATCTTCCGGTTGCTGTTCAGTTGGTTCGTGTTGAACGGATTGAGCAGTAGACCGATCACCAGAACCAGCGGACACTACACGTGCGTATTGAGCGAAATCGACCAGAACGAATAATGGTTTTAGCTTAGAAAAGACACTTACCAGTTCGCCCAAATAGCCGTGGTATGAAACGCCGAAAGGTCCTCGATGCGGCTGGAATGGCTCTTTCGACTCCCTTCGTTGGCTGCCTTGGCGGGTCCAATACTGCTGGCGATGGCAAAAACGAGACTGATGATGACAACGAGGAAACCGAGTCTGAACCGGGCGACGACACGGTGACCAACCCCAAAGAGGTAGAAGAAGACCCACGGGTAGATGAACCACCGCACGAGATTGAAGAACCAGACGAACCGGATGACCTCGAAGACCCTTCTTGGAATGAAGAGTATCTCGGTGAAAACATAGACCCAGACCCATCAGTTAGTTTCGACAGGATTCCCGTCCCGAGGGGATACGTGCAGAGTCCCCCGTTAGGACCTGAACTTGATTATCCGGCCAAAGTGTTCCGAGTTGAAGTGGTAACAAACGAGGACGACTTCGGGGAGACCTTTGACGTAGCAGAGATGGACGAAGAGTTACGTGACCGGCTCAACGTCGTTGATTTCGATGCCTCCGTAATAGTACTCGTCGAAACAGGCTTGGGGTCCAGCTCAGTCGAACATCGGTGGGTACGTGTTGAGGAAGTCGATTACAGCCTGCATCTCCACGGCTACTACACTGACCCATACGAACAGCACGACGATATAGATACCCGGTTTTCCGTCCTCGAAATCGAACGTCCTGCCACTGGATTCGAGTTCGCTCGCGTGAGCCTCACCATCAACGCGGAACAGCGCGGCCATTTCAATTCGACTGAAGGTGATGTTGTACTCGAAAAGTGAATCTGACTGCTAAATACTACCTAACCCATCTGTACTGATCGGTGAATGCCAAGCCAG
>LKNC01000028.1 GCA_001564255.1 Natrialbaceae archaeon Tc-Br11_E2g1 | reverse complement strand
TTTCATCGGCTCCGACTCGATCGACACCGTGGTGTCACCCTCGAGACCCGCCACAGAAACGACGGGCGACTGTTTCCTACTGTCCGAAATCCATCAAAATACTTTTACCATCTCCTTGTCCTTGGTACCCACATGGCACGTAGTGTGAACAGACGGAACGTACTCAAAGGGATGGGTGCCGCCGGTATCGTCGGTCTCGCCGGCTGTCTCGGTGGTGAAGACCCGGACGCTCGGGTGGGCGTCCTCCAGCCCGCGACCGGCGACCTCGGTGATCTCGGCGAACCGATCCAGGACGCAGGCGCACTCCCTGGCGTCCAACTCGAGGACCTCGGCGTCGAGTACGAGATCGACATCCGCCGTGAGGACACCGAAACGGAGCCCGAAGTGGGGATCACGCGGGCGGAAGCGCTCGTGGACGCGGGATACCCGTCGATCACGGGTGCCGCGTCGTCGGGCGTAACGATCGCGGTCGCGGACGACGTCCTCTACGACGAGGAAGTCGTCGCGATCTCACCGGCGAGTACGTCGCCGGCGATCACGGAGATGGACGGGGACTACCTGCTCCGGACCTGTCCGAGCGACGCCTGGCAGTCGGAGGTCCTCGCGGACATCGCGTACAACGGGGAAGGGATCGAGACGGCGTCGACGCTGTACCTGAACAACGACTACGGCGAGGGGGTAAACGACGCCTTCGAGGAGGCCTTCGAGGCCGAGGGCGGCGAGATGTACGAACAGGTCGCCTTCGAGGCCGAGCAGACCTCCTACAGTTCCGAACTCAATGACGCACTCGACGAGGAACCCGACACGCTGTTGATCGTCGGCTACCCCGACAGCGGCGAACAGATCTTCCGGGACTTCTATGACGACGTCGACGACGGGACGACGATCATGGTTACCGACGGGCTCCAGGACAACAGCCTGCCGGGTGACGTCGACAACCCACTCGAGAACGTCATCGGGACGGCACCCCTGGCGGCCGGTCCGGGAGCGGACACGTTCGCAGAACTGTTCGAAGACGAGTACGGCAGTTCCCCAGGCGTGTTCACCGCACAGGCCTACGACGCGACGGTCGTCCACATCCTCGCCCAGCTCCGGGCTGAGGAACTGACCGGGCAGGCGGTAAGCGAGGAGATCAGGGAAGTCGCGAACCCCGACGGCGAAGTCGTCGGCCCCGAGAACCTAGACGAGGCCGTCGAGATGGCGGCAAACGGCGAGGAGATCCAGTACGAGGGTGCCTCGAGTGCGGTCGTCTTCGACGAGAACGGCGACTTAGACGCCGTCGACTACGCCGTGTTCGAGTTCGGCGACATGGACGGCTACGAGATCGTCGACGAGTACGAGTTCGAGTAGCGACCCGACCTTTCTACCCGCCGAGGAAGTCCTGTCTGACCTGTTCGTCTGCGAGCAGCGCCGACCCGTCGTCCTCGTAGCGGTTCCGCCCCTGGACGAGGACGTACCCGCGGTCACAGCGCCGAAGCGCCTCCTTTGCGTTCTGTTCGACCATCAACACCGCAGTCCCCGAATCGTTGATCGCATCGATACGATCGAACATCTCCTCGACGAGGTCGGGTGCCAGTCCCGCACTCGGCTCGTCGAGCATCAACAGCTCCGGTTCGAGCATGAGCGCCCGGGCCATCGCGACCATCTGCTGTTGGCCGCCGCTCATCGTCCCGGCTTTCTGTCCTTTCCGTTCTTCTAATATCGGGAACCGCTCGAAGACCGCATCGTAGCGTTCTTCGGGGACCTCATCGAGGATGTACGCACCCATCTCGAGGTTCTCTTTGACCGAGAGCGAGTCGAAGACGTTGTCGTTTTGGGGGACGTAGCCGATCCCGGTCCGGATGATGTCCTCCGGCCGGAGGCCGCTTATCTCCCGGTCGTCGAAGGTGACCGTCCCGCCCATGTACGTCGTCAGCCCAAAGATCGACTTCATCACGGTCGACTTGCCCGCCCCGTTCGGGCCGACGATCGTGACGTACTCGCCGTCCCCGACGGTCATGTCGACCCCATCGAGGATCTGGAGGTCGCCGTAGCCCGCGTCGAGATCCGAAACCTCGAGTAACGCCATCAGACGTCACCTCCGAGGTAGGCCTCGATTACGGCCTCGTCGCCCTGGATCTCCGCTGGCAGTCCCTCCGCGAGCAGCTCACCCTGGTGCATGACGATGACTCGTTCACAGTGGTTCATGATTACGTCCATGTCGTGTTCGACGAGCAGGAAGCTGTAGCCCTCATCCTGGAGGTCGTGGATGCGCTCTAGGAGTTTCTTCTCCAGGGAGGGGTTGACGCCGGCCATCGGCTCGTCGAGCAAGAGCATGTCCGGGTCGGTAAGCAGTGCCCGGGCGAGCTCGAGCAGCTTTCGTTGTCCACCCGACAGCGAACTGGCGTACTCCTCGGCGAGGTGATCGATCTCGAAGAGCTCGAGGGTCTCCCAGGCACGCTCGCGTAACTGTTTTTCCTCCTGGATCACCTCGTTCCGGACGACCGGCGTGACCGAGCGCCAGATCGACTCCCCGAGCTGGTTTTGGGGCCCGAGCATCATGTTCTCGAGGACGGTCATTTCGGGGAGTTCGCGCGCGATCTGGAAGGTCCGGACGAGCCCCTGGTTTGCGATCCGTTCTGGGGAGTGGCCGGTGACGTCCCCGCCGTCGAAGACGACGGAACCGCCGTCGGGGCGGTAAACGCCGGTAATCAGGTTGAACGTCGTCGACTTGCCGGCCCCGTTGGGCCCGATCAATCCGGTGATCGACCCCCGTTCGACCTCGAAGCTCGCACCGTCTACGGCGACGATACCGCCAAAGCGTTTCCGGAGGTTCTCGGCCCGTAAGATCGGGTCGTCCACGTTCGTGGTCGGTCGGGTCCGTTGTTCACTCATCGCTCTCACCTCCCTGGCGCTGTGAGAGGTCCGTCGCGGCGGCGATCTCCTTGCGGTCGCCGAGCAGTCCTTCGGGACGGTAGACCATCAGGAGGACCAGGGCGACGCCGATGAGGATCCACCTGAACTCGTCGAGACTGCCGATGAAATACCCGACGAGTGGCATCACGTCGAAGGCCGCGAGCTCGAGGGCGGCGTCGTAGATCGTCGGCGGTGAGCGGGTATCGAGGTTGGCGCGTGCGATGGTACGTAAGAATCGAGGGCCCTCCCAGAGGAACGCGGCGAAGACGAACCCGCCGACGATGCTGCCGGTGTTCGATCCCGACCCGCCGACGATCAACGCGACGAAGATGTAGAACGTGACGACCGGCATGAAACTCTCCGGAGTGACCAGCGAGCGACTGCCCATCCAGAGGATTCCGGCCAGCCCCATCAGGCCACAGCCCAGCGCGAACACCTTGATCTTCGCGTACTTCGTGTTCTTGCCGAGCGACCGGGCGGCGACTTCGTCTTCCCTGATCGCCTTGAGAACCCGCCCGAACGGGGAGTACGCGAGTCGCTGGAGTAACGCGTAGACGGCGACGACGAACGCGATGATCACCAGCGCATAGAGGAGTCGATTGATAATCGAGGTGGTGATGCCGACCAGCCCACCGATCCCGTACAGTAGATCCCCGAGGAGGCCGATCCCCGGACGGTCGAACAGCCAGGGGATGACGCTGTCGACCGGCGTGTACCCGATCCCGCTCCCGCCGCCGGTCCCGTAGACCCGGTCACCGACCTCGATCTCCCGGAGGGTCCCCGACGTGATCGAGAGCCTGACGATCTCGGAGAACCCGAGGGTGATGATCGCGAAGTAGTCGGATCGTACCCGGAGTGCCGGGAGCGCGATGACCGCGCCGACGAGTGCGGCCACGAGGACGCCGGCGACGACGCCGACGGGGATCGGGAGGCCGAGTCCGGCCGGACTCGCGTCCGGCGACGCGGTCAGCACCGCCATCGTATAGACGCCGATCGCCATAAAGCCGGCCACACCGATGTTGAACAGCCCGGTGTACCCCCAGTGGAGGTTGAGCGCGAGCGTCACGAGTGCGAACGACGCCGCAAAAAAGGTCACGGTCACCAGGAAGCCGGCGACCTCGTTTATCGGGACGCCGGTCACCAGTCCGAGCGACGCGAAGCCGACGTACGTCGCGGCGACGATCTTCGCGAGCAACAGCAGGTCGCCTTTCCACCGGTCGGTATCGATCGTCCGTTCGCTCATGCGGTCTCAACACCCCCGAACAGCCCGTCGGGTTTGAAGATCAACACGAGGATCATGATGACGAACGCGGCGACTTCGTTCAGGTCGGCGGGGATCCACACCAGCGAGAGATTGATCGTGATCCCGATGACCAGAGAGCCGGCGAGTGCGCCGTAGATCGAGCCGATCCCGCCGAGGATGACCGCGGCGAAAATCAAGAGTAAGAGAAACCAGCCGAGGTTGATCGTGATCTGCGAGCGGTCGAGGACGATCAGGTAGCCGGCGACGCCAGCGAGCCCGGACCCGATCACCCAGGTCAGGAAGATCACACGCTCGGTCGGGATCCCCGTCACGAGAGCGAGGTCTTTGTTGTCCGACATCGCACGCATCGACTTCCCGAGTTTCGTATACTGCAAGAGGAGGTGAACGCCGACGATCAACGTCACCGCCGACACCACGAGCGTCGCCTCGTGGAGGTTGACCGGGCCGACCCTCGGCGAGGAGGCGACGATGCCGCGTGAATCCTGTGTATAAAAGATCGCGATTATATAGCGCAAGGCGAGTGCCACACCGACGCTCGCGATGAGCAACGTGATCCCACCGGCGTCACGGAGTTTCTTGTACACTAGACGATCGATCGCGAGCGCGACCAGGATCGTAATGGCCGCCGCGGCGAACAACCCGAGGACGATCGCGACCGGCGACGCCAGAATGTCCATTCCGAGATCACCCGCCCTGGCACCGCCGTCGGCGTCGAGGAGGAGCCGACTCCCGAAGTCCGCAGCCCCGATTCCACCGATCAGGTACGCGACCGTCCACCCACCGAAGGCCCCGGTCGTCACCAGATCCCCGTGGGAGAAGTTCGCAAATCGGAGGATACTGTAGGTCATCGAGAGCCCGATCGCCGCGAGGCCGATATACAGCGAGTCGACGATTCCGTACCACAGAAGCGATCCGAGCCGCCCCGGCGAGAGTTCACCGGTGGCGACGAGACGGAGCAAATCCAGGAGGAGAACCACGATACCGAGGACGAGTATTCCCCCGAACACCTCCTGTGCTGTCGTGTCCGAGAACCTCTCTTTTAGCGTTACAACGCCCATACTGGTTCGAGTGTTACACCCGAGGTTCATATAGTTCACGTTGGTTCGCCCGCCGGGAGTGGACGTACGTGCCACCTCGAGCGTGTTCGCCGTCTGCCCGTCGAACGGACCGAACTCTGAGTGTGGCTTATAAACCACTGGCTGCGATTCCAGAAACCGTCCGGGGTGTTGCCATCATGTCGCCACGCTAACACACAAACCGGGGACGGGGAGAACCTACCGCCACTCCGAACGCGGTTGTGACCCCGACGATCCGGCGACTCTCGTGAACCCGAGGTAGACGAGATAGCCCACGATCGCGAGGACGACGAGCGAGACCACGACGCTCACGAACCAGGAGACGATCCCGAGGATGATGCTCACGACCTCGAGGATCACCACGAATCCGATGAGTGCGAGCACTCCCAGGCCGGCGAGTTTGAGGACGTTCGACATAGACGGTAGTAGTTCCTCCGGGTACAAGAACGTTGGCCACTCGAGGCACGAACCATTGATCCACCCGGGACCCGAAGACGTCCCATGAACGATTCCCGACGTATCCGGGCGTGTCGACACCGTCTCGAGGACGGCGAGGCCGTGGTCCTCTCGCCGGGACCGAACCTCACCTACCTGACGGGCTTCGAGACTTCGCCCTCGGAACGTCACTTCCTCCTTTTCGTGACGCCGGGGGACGAGCCGGTCGTGGTCGCCCCCGCGATGTACGCCGAACAACTCGAGGGGGTCCCGGCTGAAGCCGAACTCTGGGACGACGACGACGATCCGCGGGACGTACTCGAGGACGTCTGTACAGCGGTGGGCGACCCCGAGTGCATCTACGTCGACGACCGGATGTGGGCACAGTTCACCCAGGACCTGCGATCGGTCCGCCCCGACGCGGCTTACGGGTTGGCGAGTGAGGTACTCGAGGACCTCCGCATCCGAAAGGACGAGGCCGAACTCGAGGCCCTTTCCCGTGCCGGCGAACTCGCCGATCGGGTCTCGATGGAAGTTCGGGGCAGAGGCAAAGAGGTAATCGGGCTCACGGAGGCCGAACTCGCGAGCGAGATCGACCGCCTGCTCACCGAACACGGCGGCGAGGAACCCGCCTTCGAAACGATCGTCGCCTCGGGACCGAACGGCGCACGGCCCCACCACCACAGCGGCGACCGCGTGATCGAGGCCGGCGATCCGGTCGTTCTCGATTTCGGGGCCTCCGTCGAGGCGGACCTCGAGGCCGGAACCGCGCGGTATCCGGGCGACCAGACCCGGACGGTCGTCTTCGCCGGCGACCCCACCGCCGAGTTCCGGGCGGTCCACGGGGTCGTCCGGGAGGCCCAACGGGCGGCCATCGAGGCCGTCGAACCCGGGGTGACTGCCGGGGAGATCGATCGGGTCGTCCGCGGGGTCATCGAGTCTGCGGGCTACGGCGACGCCTTCGTCCACCGAACCGGCCACGGCGTCGGCCTCGAGGTCCACGAACCCCCCTACATCGTCCCGGGGAACGACCGAGAACTCGAGGCCGGCATGGTCTTCTCGATCGAGCCGGGGATCTACCTCGAGGACGCCTTCGGCGTCCGGATCGAGGACCTCGTGGTCGTCACCGAGGACGGGGCCCAACGGCTCAACGAGTCACCCCGGAGGTGGAGCAGTCAGTGAACAGAGCACTCGAGGGCGGGGTCGACGATCCGTCTCAGACGGTAAACGAGACGTCCTCGAACTCGAAAAAGGCGGTCTCGTAGCCGTCGTGGCGAGCAACGCCGGGTGGGTTCTCGACTGCCACCGTGAGTTCGTCGCCGTCCTCGAGGTCGATCCCGGCCCCGTAGTGGTGGCCCAACTCGTCGTGGATGCTCTCGGAGAGCGGTTCGTCCTCGAGGACGGCCTCGCCGTTTCGCTCTAGGGTCAAAGACAGCGAGGTAAACGGGAGCACGACGTCGTTGTAGGGGGTCCGGGCGGTGACGAGGAGATACGACCCCTCCTCGGACAGGGAATCGTCCTCGACCTCGAGGGCGGAGAGCTTCGCGTCCCCGGTTCGTTCGGTCCCACAGTGGGTTCCCGGGAGGTCCTCAACCGGCGGTGCCGCGAGCAGGGGCGTCGCCACCTCCATCGGATCGTGGTCGCCGTCATCGTGGTCGTGGTCGCCGTCGCCGTGATCGTGATCGGCGTGATCCATCAACTCGAGGGCGGCACGTTCACCGCGGCGGTCGTGGTCGATCTCGTCGAACGCGAGGTCGTGGACGTCCGACCGCTCGTACTCGAAGCCGACCTCGAGGGTCGTGGCCTCCTCGAACCGACCGTCGAACGACCCAAGCGGTGTGGCGTCCAGTGGGCCGACGGAGACCCGGGCACGGTAGGCTCCCTCCTCGGGGAGTTCGACGTTGTCGCCGTAGTGAAAGCCCATCCGTTGGGAGAGCATCGCCCAGAGGTTGAGATCGGTGACGAGTTCGCCGTCGGATTCGCGGTAGATCTCCATGTACATGTCCGCCGGGAGGACGTGACCCGTCTGTGCGTCCCACGCGGTGACCATCAGGTGCATCGTGTCCTCGAGTTCGACGACGACGCGGTTCGTTTCGGTCCCCGAGACGGTCCAGAAGCGATGGGGGAACGTATAGGATAGCTCGATGGCGTACTCCCCGTCGTCGTCGGCGCCGTAGACGCCCATCTCCTCGGTGGCCGCCGGCATGTAGACCGCGTCGGGACGGTCGTCGACGAGCGGTGGATCCCGCCAGGCAGAGCGTTCTTCGAAGCCGAGTGCCTCGAGACACCCCGCCGTCGCGAGTGTGCCCGTTGTACCAACGGTCGCAAGGAACGAACGACGGTTCATCGGCCGTAATACGGCAAGGAGGGCCAAACGCTTTGCGGAACCGGGGTCGTCTGTCGCCTCCTCGTTCCTACTCGTCGTACTTTCGACGCTCACGACGCTCATCACTCCGTTCTTCGCTGTTGTTCGCGTCGAAAAGTAGCGGGAGGTAGATTTGAACTACGCCGTCACCCTCACTTCGTTCGGGTGCCGTCTGATTCAAACCTCCACATGCTATATCCGACGCTCACGGATTTGTTCGCGCCAAAATATAGCGGGAGGTAGATTTGAACTACCGATCTGCGGGTTATGAGCCCGCCGGAATCTCCTGGCTATCCCATCCCGCTACTTCTCCCTATCCGACTTGGCTAATTAAGGGTTGTGATTCGGACGCCGTATGCGGGTTTCTACCTATCGTTCACGTGAATCTTCCCCGCACAAGGGTCGACCCGGGTGTTCGTCGGTCGGTCCAACAGGTGAACCCGTTCGCTGGACGACTGCGAAAGTGGCGGTTCAATGGGCCAGGTCGCCTTTCTCCCGGAGGACGTCTACCTCCTCGGCGTCGACACGGTCGACCTCGAGGAAGTGTGGAACGTAGTTTCGGAGTTCGTAGTCCTCGAACTCCGAAGCCTCACCGACGGTACACCACAGTTGGACGCGTTCGGGCCCGTGCCACTCGCCGTTGCGGTTGATCCCGAAACAGACCAGTTCCTCGCCGTCGTGTTCGATCACGGCACCCTTCCGGATGCCGGGGTCCCCGTGAATAATGAGCGTCTTCATACCCTCGAGTTCGGAAGTGAGCGGATTAAGCGCTTCGAAGGGACCGGATGCGTCCGGCCGGAGACGAACCAAACGGGTTTTAAACGGGGCTGTCCTAGGCCCTCGCAAGTGAAATAACTATGCAGATGCCACGCCGTTTCAACACGTACTGTCCACACTGTCACGCACACTACGAGCACGAAGTCGAGAAGGTCCGTACCGGCCGCCAGACCGGAATGAAGTGGATCGACCGACAGCGCGGACGCAACACGGGAATCGGGAACAGCGGCAAGTTCTCGAAGGTCCCGAGTGGGAACAAGCCCACGAAGAAAACCGACCTCAAGTACCGCTGTAGCGAGTGTGGGAACGCCCACCTCCGCAAGGGATGGCGCGCCGGCCGACTCGAGTTCCAGGAGTGATTACGATGGCAGGAAATTTCTACAACGTCCGCTGTGGGGACTGTGAGAACGAACAGGTCGTCTTCGGCAAGGCCTCGAGTGAGGTCGCCTGTGCCGTCTGTGGAACCACGCTCGCGGTCCCGACAGGTGGCAAAGCCCGGATCGACCACGAGATCACGGAAACCGTCGAATCACGATGAAATACAGCGGCTGGCCCGACGCCGGCGAACTCGTCGTCGGCAAGATCGACGAGATCGAGGACTTCGGCGTCTTCGTCGACCTCGAGGAGTACGAGGACAAACGCGGCCTGATCCACATCTCCGAAGTCGCGAGTGGCTGGATCAAGAACGTCCGCGATCACGTCCGCGAGGGCCAGATCGTCGTCTGTAAGGTACTCGACGTCGACGAGGGGCACGAACAGATCGACCTCTCGCTGAAAGACGTAAACGACCACCAGCGCTCGGACAAGATCCAGGACTGGAAAAACGAGCAAAAGGCCGACAACTGGATGGAACTGGCCTTCGGCGAGGACCTCGAGGACGAACAGTACACCTCGATCGCCAACGCCTTGCTCGCCGAACACGGCAGCCTCTACGACGGGTTCAAACAGGCCGCGATCCACGGCGAGGAGGCCATCGGGACGACCGATCTGACCGACGAGGAAGTCGCAACGATCGTCGACACCGCCCGGGAGAACGTCTCGGTTCCCTACGTCAACGTCACCGGCTACGTCGACCTGGAGAATCCGGATCCAAGCGGGGTCGACGGCGTCCGCGAGGCGCTGAAAGCCGCCGGGGGGAACGGCGGCGTCCCCGAGGAAGTCGAACTCGACGTGACCTACGTCGGCGCACCCGAGTACCGCATCAAGGTCCGTGCACCGAACTACAAGACCGCCGAGTCCGCCCTCGAGGCCAGCGCCGACCGTGCCATCGCGGCCATCGAGGAGCGTGGGGGCAGCGGCGAGTACCACCGCGAGCGCCGCATCGACGACGAGTGACGTCTTCGAAACCGTGAAATCCGACATTCGCGTCTGTTCGGAGTGGCCCGAGGCCCACGACAGGCCGGTCTACACGCTCTCTGAGACCTGTCCCGAATGCGGTGGCGACGCGGAAAACAGCGCCCCGGCCCCGTTCGACCCCGGGGACCCGTACGGCGAGTACCGACGCGCTCTTAACCGTCGCGGTCGCTGATACGGTATATGGACGAACTCGACGTCGACACCGTCGCGGAGGTCGACCTCGACGATCCGGTACTGATCGAGGGACTGCCGGGCGTCGGCCACGTCGGAAAGCTCGCCGCCGAGCACTTACTCGAGGAACTCGAGGCCGAGACCACACTCGTTCGGCGGATCTACTCCCGTGAGTTTCCGCCACAGGTCTCGATCGAGGACGGCGTCGCGAGCCTGACGTGTGCGAACGTCCACGCCGTCTCCGTTCCGAACGGCAGGGACTTACTCGTTCTCACCGGCGACCACCAGGCACAGACGAACGACGGCCACTATCTCCTCACCGAGGCCTTCTTGGACGTCGCCGAGGAGTTCGGCGTCACCGAAACGTACGCCCTCGGCGGCGTTCCGACCGGCGAACTCATCGAGGAGTACGCCGTCATCGGCGCGGTCAACGACGACTCGCTGATCGAGGAACTCGAAGACGCCGGCGTGGAGTTTCGCGGCGACGAACCCGCAGGCGGGATCGTCGGCGTCAGTGGTCTGCTTCTCGGACTCGGGCACCGCCGTGGCCTCGAGGCGACGTGTCTGATGGGTGAGACCAGTGGCTACCTGGTCGATCCCAAAAGCGCCCGTGCGGTACTGGAGGTCCTGGAGGCGGTCCTCGAGATCGACCTCGAGTACGGGCAGTTAGACGAGCGAGCCGAGGAGATGGAAGACGTCATCGGCAAGATCCAGGAGATGGAAAGCCAGCAGGCGATGGACGTACCGAGCGACGACGACTTGCGGTACATCGGCTGAAGGCGGAGGCTACGGCCGGTGTACGCCGGGACTGTTCCTGTTTTCCGTGGACTATCGGCGATCCAGCGTCCGCATAACGAAGATGGGTCCGCCCGTCCTCCCGGGTGCGGGGATGAACGACCCCGCTGGGTGCACGTTCGGCCGCTGATCACGACAGTTACCGGCTGATCGTCGCGTTCGTGCCCGGAACTCGAGTGGACTCGCCCCCGCTTCGAGTCAGCTCATGTCTCTCACGCCAGGGTGGGCTCCCCCCACACCACCCGGCTTTTCACCGAACGGTAAAACGAACGTTTCAGTTTGAGAGAGTTATATCTACGACACCCTCGTACCGTCGCGTATGGACCAGACACGTCGGAAGACGCTGTACGGGAGTTCCCTCGTTGCCCTCGCCGCTCTCGCCGGCTGTCTCGAGGACGATCCAGGAGGTGACCCGCTGGACGGGGCTGGCGGGAACGGCGACGATGACGACGGGAACGGCGATGACGGAACCGACGACGGGGACGAAGACGACGAGACCGACCCGGACGACGAGGGGGGCGACCACGGGGAGGCGGAGTACACCCTGACCGACTACGATACCTACACCTACTCGCTCGGAGGGGGCGAGACCGGCGCCGAACCGTTCTACTCCGAGTCCGATGCGGCGGCGGTACTCGAGGACGGGTCACTCTCCGATGAGACCCGCGAGGGGATCGAGGGCTTTCTCGAGGGGACGGACTTCGAGACCTCGAAGGTCGTCTTCCTCTCCGTCGAGACACCGACACCGTGTTACGACCTCGAGCTGGAGACGGTGGACGTCGACGACGACGGCGTGGTGATCGAGGCGACTGCCGTCGGCGAAGACGGTGGGGACGAAGCCTGTCCGCACGTGATACAGTTCCTCCAGATGCTCCTCAGAACGGAGTTCGACGGGGAGGTGCCAACGAGTGGATCGATCGAGCTCACCGACGGTACAGGCGCCAGCCACGGGATCGGCTACGACTCCGACACGGGAGGTTGACGACGGGGACGCGACGACGCGCTAGACGTACCCGAGCGCCTCGAGGCGGTTTTCGACCACCTCGCCGTCGGTATCGTTTTCCTCATCGGCCGGCGGCTCCGCGACGACCGCCCGACGCTCGGTCGCCTCACACTCGAGCCAGGGCACGGTGAGGACCTCCTCGCGGTGGAGTCCACGCGGGTGGCCGTACAGCCGCATCGGGATCGGGAAGCCGCGTTCGCCGATCAGGTTGCCGTGGTCGGCGGTAACCACGCTTTTGCCGGACAGCGCCTCGAGTACCCCCTCGAGGTGGGGGACGAGGAGTTCGAAGTTCTCCCGGTAGGCCGTGAGGACGGTCCCGATCTCGAGGTCGTCCTCGGAGAGGAGGCCAAACCAGGGGTTCGGGGCGTCCTCGTCTTCGTCCATATCGAGGCTCATCTGTGGAAACTCCCGGCCTGTCGGCCCGAGGAAGGGGAAATGTGGTTGCATGAAGTGGACGATCAGGCGCTTTTCGGGGTAGCGTTCGTGGGCGGCGATCGCCGCCTCGACGACGGCCCCCGGCAACACTGTGCCAGTCTCTGCGTCCCAACGCGTCTCGAGGAGGTTCTCGACGGCGTGGAAGGTGTCCGCGGGGAGTCGGTAGACGTGGGGGTTCGCCGTCACGTAGACGGTGTCGTGGAGGGCCCGTCCCGCGAAGTTCCCCTCCATGAACTCCCAGCTGTCACTTCCTTTCGACCGAACCGCCCGAAGCTCGCCCTCGAGGGGATCGTGGGCGGCAAAGAGGTCGTACCGGCAGGCGTCGAGAATTACGAGGTTGTCCCAGTCGGCGGCGATCACGTCGATGCCCTCTTGTGTGCCCTCCAGGGCGTTCAGGAGCCGTCGCGTCCGGGAGTTTACCTGCAGTGTGCGGTAAAACAGCTCCTGGCGGAGCAGCCGGGGGTTCTCGAGGACCCGTCCCAGGTTCTCTACGGAGTAACGGTCGGGAAGGAACGTGGAGAGAGGCATTTGTGTGATCGGACCCGACACCCGGACGTTGTTATGGCCTCAAAACGGGCGTGTATTCGACGCCTACGACACGGCCTCGAGGGCGTCCGTGTCGACCTCGAGGGAGCCACTCGCAGCCGCGAGTGCGACGATGTCCTGTACCGTGACGAGCTGGGCTCCGACCAACACCGTGTGTGGCGGATCGGTTTCCGGGGTGGCGACCATGGCGACGAACATCGTCCCGTCGTCGCCACAGGCTGCCCAGGTCTGGGCGAGGAACTCATAGCCCCGGGAGTCAAACCGCTGTCGGCCGCCGTCACCACAGTCCATCCCGAAATCCGCGAAGGTATCGAGGACCTCGTCGGGCTCGTTCTCGACGATCCGTGCTTCCGTCGTCACGGTGACTTCGATGCCGGGGACCACCCAGCTGTTGACGTAGCCCTCGATGTCGGGTGACGCCCAGACCGAGAGACCGATCCCGACCGGCGTCGCGTCGACGTCGTCCCAAGCGGTCGGAACACTCAGCTCGATCGTCCCGGAGTCGTCAGCGATCACCTGATGTCGCGTGTAGTCGACCTCGTCGGGTCCCCCGACCGGCCACTCGGGCTCTTCCTGGCCACTCGCCGTCTGTACCGCACCGAGGCCTGCAAACGTCCCGGCGATCCCGGCGAGAATAGACCGTCGTCCCGGTGTCACTCCCTCCGTGTCGCTTTCGTCTCCCATATCGGAGATCGTACGCCGACGCCGCCAATAAAGGCCATTCGGGCTCACGGTGACCGTCCGGATTCGATCGTTTTCCGGACCGTTGACGCGGTTATGGGGCTGTTATCTCCAGTCGACCGATCGACCGCCCGCTGTTTCCCGTGCTTTCTTTTGCGCGTCTGCGGACAGAGAGAGGGATATGAGGATCGGGTTCTATCACGACAACGTCGGGACGAAACACGCGGGTGGCATCTCCGTCTACTCGCGACAGCTGGCGATCGCGCTCGCGGAGGAAAACGAGGTCTACGTCTACACACAGGACGGCGACGTGGTCCCCGAACTGGCCGAGTCCGCGGCGACGGTCGTCGAGACGCCGGCGTTCGACGTCCCGACGGTCTCGAGCCCCCTCGAGGTCTCGCTTCCGGTCGGCCCCCAGTCGCTGTCGAAACTGGCGATGATCGTCTGGTCCGCTCGCAACGACGTCGTCGATCACATCGACTCCCACGTCGACGTGCTGGTCACCGTCCAGATCCCCGACGACCTCCTGTTGTCGAACCTCGTCGACGTCCCCACGGTGTATGGCTTCCTCAGCGACGGCGAGTTCGGGATCGGGACGGAGATCCGCGAACGGTACACGCGGACGAACGTGAACTTCGCCATCTCGCCGTACCTGGCAGAACGCGTCGCCGAGGCCGTCGGCTACGAGGTCGACGGCGTCGTCCTCCCCGGCCTCGAGGTCGATCGGTTTCACCCCGACGTCGACCCGGCGTTCGAGGCGGACGAGCCGACGGTCCTCTTCGTCGGTCGCGTCGTCGAGGGGAAGGGGATCTTCGATCTGCTCGAGGCCGTCGCCGCCCTCGAGGACGACGTCCACCTGCGGGTGGTCGGGACGGGCGGTGTGGAAGGCGAGGTCCGCCGGCGGAGCCGGAAACTCGGGATCGAAGAGAACGTCACCCTCGAGGGCGAACTCCCCCACGAGGAGTTGCCCGGCTACTACGCCGCCGCGGACGTCTTCTGTCTGCCGACCCACGTCGACAGCTTCGCGATGGTCAACCTCGAGGCGATGGGCTGTGGGACGCCGGTTGTGACGACGGACCTCGAGGGGGTCAAGACCTACCTGGAGCCGGGGAAAAACGGGGTGGTCGTCCCACCCGGAGAACCGGCGGCGCTCGCGAGAGCGCTCGCAGCCGTCCTCGCCGACCCCGGGAGGCGACGGGAACTCGGGGTGGCGGCGAGACGAAAGGCGAGTGAGTTCTCCTGGAGTCAGCAGGCAGCGCGTCTAGAAGAACTGTGTGTGCAGGCGGTGGCCAGGGGCGGGAAACGTCGGTCGCTCCGATCTCGGCTGTCCCCGGTGTAACCGCTCTCGAACCGCCGTTATCCGGTTGACTGCCGGGGGGCCGTAGCCGACTGATACTCGCCTTCGACGCCGCTGTCCCGGAGCAGTGTCACGATCTCGCCTCTCGAGAGTTTCTCGGCGTGTTCTGAAGACCGAACGACGTCTTCGGCGGGAGCGAACTCCTCTGGATACCCCACAGACTGCTCGCCTGTGGATTCGGGACGGATCGCGTACAGCGACTCGTTTTCGTACGCCCGTTCTGTCTCCATGGGCGTCATGATCCCCTCGTGGAAGGTCTCTCCGGGTCTGCGGCCGATCAACTCGAGGTCGATCTCCGACGGGTCGTGTCCGTATTTCGGTGCGACCGTCTCGATCATCGCCCCTGCGAGGTCGACGATCCGGACCGCGGGCATCTTGGAGACGAAGACCTCGCCGCCTCGAGTCCGTTCTAGGGCCTGGCTCACCAGGTCGAAGACGTCCTCGTCGGTGAGCAGAAAGCGGGTCATCCGCTCGTCGGTGAGCGTCACCGGTCCGCCCG
>LKNC01000027.1 GCA_001564255.1 Natrialbaceae archaeon Tc-Br11_E2g1 | reverse complement strand
GAGCCGATAGGCGAGCAGACCGACGGCGAGTGCGAGCAGGAGGTAGCCGACGATTATTCCGAGTTGGAGTCCCGGACTCACCGCCGCTCACCTCCCTCGACCCGCGGTTCGATTCCGATCCCCCACGCACGGGTCGCGAAGAGATAAAAGACGACCGACGCGAGGCCCATCCAGCCGACGTGCCACCACACCCAGAGAGGGACTCCGGCGAACACCCTCGACTCCCCCCAGAGGAACCACGGGATCGCGAGCGCCGAAAGGGCGGTCGCGACGGCGATCCAGACGGCGAGTTCGGTTCGACCCATTTGGCGGTGGTAACTGCTCGAAATGGGTAATACTTTCTATTCGAACTAAGCTATTGAAGAGATTTATCCATCACTGTCGGGGAGTGGCGTGAGGCCGCCGCTGGGCGGGGAAACGGAAGGTAAAACGGGTTTTTCACCTAGGACAAAGGGATTATACGCCTCGGTGACTGTTCTCGAATAAACCGATATGGCCCGTTTGTTCCCCCTTCGTTCGGAGACCGAGACCGCCGAGGGCCAGCCACGGGTCGTCGACCTCGAGGGTGAGGACGCCGACGCGGTCTTCAGCGCACTCTCCTCGGGGACGGCCAGGGAGATCTACAGCCGGCTGAACGACGAGCCGGGGACGCCGAGTGACGTCGCCGAGGCGATCGATTCGTCGATTCAGAACGTCCGCTATCACCTAGATAACCTCGAGGACGCGGGTCTCGTAGAGGTCGTCGACACCTGGTACTCCTCGCGGGGCAACGAGATGAGCGTCTACGCGACGGCCGACGGACCACTGATCGTCACGAGCGACGAGTCCCGTGCGAGCCGGCTAAAAGACGCTCTCTCGCGGTTTCTCGGCGGGATCGCCGCCCTCGCCGGCGGGAGTCTGCTGGTCCATCACGCCGCCGGGGAGTACTTCACACCGGCCGACGACGTCGAGTACGTCCCGCCGGGGGAACGTCCCGGAGCGGTCGCCGACGACGCGGAAGACGAGGAGGTAACCCGACCCGACGAGGACGACACGGAGCCGACGCCCGACGAGGACGAGGACGTGGGTATCCAGGAAGAGCCGGAGGAGACGCCCGAGGAAGACACCGACGACGAGGTCGACACCCACGCGGACGATCCCGCCGTGACCGACGACGAGGTGGGCATCGTCGACTCCCCCGAAGTCCTCGAGACCGCCACCACGCTCCCGCCGGGGGTGGTCTTTTTCCTCGGTGGCCTGTTCGTTCTCGCGATCGTCACGGCATACTGGTACTGGTCGGCCGGGCGACTCACCTGAGACGACCGGAGGCAACGGTTCACACTCGAACGGCCGTCGACGGGGACGGGTGTGCGCCGCGATCGAGTGTTCACTGACTTTTGTTCGCCAGTGTGAGCGGGGATACGTGTCAACAAGTATTTGCCGCCGACGTACCAACTTTCTACAAACCGGTATGAGCGCGTTCCCCGCGTTACCGAGCCCCCTGTCGGGGCGGATCTCCCATGGAAGACACGTCGAAATATCTCATTCACGCGAACGTCACGGCCGAGGGGGTGGTCGAACGGAGCGACGTCGTCGGAGCGATCTTCGGGCAAACCGAAGGACTCCTCGGCGACGAACTCGATCTCCGCGACCTCCGCCAGTCACAGAAGGTCGGCCGCATCGACGTCGACATCTCGAGTACACACGGACAGTCACACGGTTATCTCACGATCGCGACGAGCCTCGATAAAGTCGAGACGGCGACGCTGGCTGCCTCTCTCGAGACGATCACGCGGGTCGGTCCCTGCCGGGCCAGCCTCGAAGTCACCGCGATCGAGGACGTCCGGGCCGCGAAGCGAAAGGAACTCGTCGAACGGGCGAAAGAGCTCCTCGAGACGGGTTTCGACGACTCGGTGATGAGTTCCGAGGAGATCCTAGCGGAGGTACGCCAGCACGTCCGCGTCGAGGACGTCACCGAGTTCGAGGGGCTGCCCGCGGGTCCACGTGTGGCCGACAGCGACGCGATCATCGTCGTCGAGGGGCGAGCCGACGTGCTCACGCTGTTGAAATACGGCATCAAAAACGGGATCGCCGTCGAGGGAACGAACGTCCCCGAGGCCGTCGCCGACCTGACGGCCGACCGGACGGTCACTGCCTTCCTCGACGGCGACCGCGGCGGGGACCTCATCCTCGAAGAACTCAGTCAGGTCGGCGAGGTCGATTACGTCGCCTTTGCCCCCGCCGGAAACTCCGTCGAGGACCTCGACCACCACCAGCTGTTTGCGGCCCTGCGCAACAAGGTCCCTTACGACTCCGTCTCCGGACTCAACACGCCCCGGGAGGCCGTCGCCGCGACCGACGGGAGTGCAACACCCGCACCGCTCGCGGACGAACCGACAGCGCCCGATTCCGAGGAGGAGACCCCACCCGAGGGCGGTTCCGAAGCGAGCGACACAGGGCCAACCGACGAGCCGGACCCGTCCGGAGACGGCGAGCCCGAGGAGCCGGAGACGATCTACGATCACGTCGAGGCCGTCATCCGCGATGGCACCGATCGGGTCCGGTTTCTCGACGACGGCGACGTTCTGGCCGAAACCGACGTCGCCGAAACTGTGGAGACGCTCGTCGGCCTCGAGGAGCCCCCGTCGACGATCGTCCTCGACGGCATCCTCGACCAGCAGCTACTCGACGTCGCGGCCGAGGCTGGCGTCGGTCGGATCGTCGCCCGCTCGCTGGGACAGTTCACCAAACGGCCGACCGGCGTCCGGACGTACGCGATCGGGGAGGTCGCCGAGACCCCACCCGAGTGAGCCGCCGTTGCTCACCCGAAGTTTTACAATCTAGTTGTTCTAATACAAACTTACTTTCATGGAACGCCGAACCGACGAACAGAAGGGTCGTGGCCTGACCGATCACGTCTTCGTTTGCACGCACGATCGGAGCGCCGAGTACGCCTGCTGTAACGACGCCCACGGCGAGGAAGTCGAGGACGCGATCAAAGACTGGCTGCGCGAGCGGTCGGCGTTCTGGTCGACCGTCTCCGTCTCCTCGACGTCGTGTCTCGGACTCTGTAGTGAGGCCGGTACTGCGGTGACGATCCAGCCAAGAGACGAGTGGTACGCCGAAGTCACACCCGAGGAGGTCCCCGGATTACTCGAGGCCGCCTTCGGGCCGGACGCCGAACGGACCGGGGACAGCGAGGGTGGAGAGTCCACACGGACCACCCCGGGCCACGGCGAGTAGCCGTCGGCGGTCCACACCGTGCGGTGAGCCGGGGGAGCTACGGAAGCCGATAGGTCGGCCCCTCGTCGGTATCTTGCACCTCGATGCCGAGGGCCTCGAGGTCGTCCCGTAACTCATCGGCCCGTTCGTAGTTGCCCGCCTCGCGTTCGGTCTCGCGGACCTCGAGGACCAGCGAGGCGACCTCGCCGGCGAGGGAGACGTCGCCGTCGGTTTCCTCGCCGAACGAGAGCCCGAGCACCGAGCCGAGTTCCTCGAGGGCCTCGACCGCCTGCCGAAGTCCGCGGTAATCGTACTCCTCGGCCTCGACGTGACGGTTTATGCCGTTCGCGACCTCGAGTAACGCCGACTGTGCCTCGCGGGTGTTGAAGTCGTCGTTCATCGCCTCCGAGAAGGCCTCGTGGGCGGCGGCGACGGTCTCACGGAGGTCGTCGTCCTCGAGTTTCGTTCCCGCGTCGGGGGAGTCGACGGCCTCGCTCGCGCGCTCGTGGGCGCGCTCGAGGCGTTCCCACCGTTCTTCGGCCTCGGCGATCGTCTCGTCGCTGTAGAGTTGCTGGCTGTTGTACGAGCCGGCGGTGAGGAACGTTCGGAGGACGTTCGTGCCCCACTGGTCTGTGGCCTGTTCGACGGTGACGAAGTTGCCCAGACTCGAGGACATCTTCTCTTCTCCCATCTGAAACAGCTCACAGTGGAGCCAGTACTCCGCGAACTGCTGTCCCGTTGCGGCCTCGCTCTGGGCGATTTCGTTTTCGTGGTGGGGGAAAACGAGGTCCCGCCCGCCGACGTGTATGTCGAGCGTTTCCCCGAGGTGGGTCATGCTCATCGCCGAACATTCGATGTGCCAGCCGGGGCGACCCTCACCCCACGGGGAGTCCCAGGTCCCGCCCGACGGTGGGCGTTCCCAGGTAGCTCCCTTGCTGTGTTCGCGGACGGCCTCCGGGTCGACCGCGCCGGCTTTCCAGAGGGCGAAGTCCGCGGGGTGGCGTTTTTCCGAGCGTTCGTCGGGGTCACCCTGGGATTCGATCTCCTCGAGGTCCTGGTTCGAGAGTTTGCCGTACTCCTCGAACGTGCTCACGTCGAAGTACACAGAGCCGTTCGATTCGTAGGCGTACCCCTCCTCGACCAGCGTCTCCACGAGGTCGATGATCTCGGGGACGTGTTCGGAGACGCGGGGGTATACCTCCGCACGGAGGAGGTTGAGCGAGCGCATATCCTCGATGGTCCGTGCGATGTACGCGCGTGCGACGTCGGCCTCGTTCTCGCCGTCCTCGCCGACGCGGGCGACGATCTTCTCGTTTACGTCCGTGAAGTTCTCGACGTGGCGGACGTCGTAGCCGAGGGACTCGAGCCAGCGGTGCATCACGTCCACGTGGACCCACGAGCGGGCGTGGCCCAGGTGAGGCGGATCGGAGACCGTCAGGCCACAGTAGTAGAGCAAGACGTCTTTGGGGTCCTGTGGCTCGAACGGCTCTTTTTCGCCCGTCAACGTGTTCGTCACGTGCAGGGTCATTGCTCACCCGTACCCGTGGGCGGAAGTTAAAGGATGCTCTCTACTCTCCGTCCCGGCGCATCGCGATCTCGAACCACGGACACAGTCGCAACTGCCGGTACCACTCGGGATTCTCCCGGAGACGCTCGTAGGGGACCCAGAGCAGTCCCGCCACCTCCTCTTCGTCCGGCTCGAGGGTGCGGTCCTGGAGTGTCAACTGGAGGACAGAACAGACCTCGTGTTCGACGCCCGCGTTCTCGAAGTAGCGTTTGTACTCGAAGCGGTCGGTCACACGCAGGTCGTCGTACTGGTCGGGGCCGACCCCGAGTTCCTCCTCGAGGCGCTGTCTCGTCGCCGCCACCTGTCCCTGTCCCGGCTCCGGGTGGGAGGCGACGGTACCGTCCCAATAGGTCCCCCACAGGCGCTTTTCGGGTGCCCGCTGGGCCAGCAGGATATTGCCCTCGCGGTCGAAGACCAGCGTGGTAAAGGCACGATGGCGGATCCCGTCGCCGGTGTGGGCCTCGAGTCGGTTGACGACCTCGAGTTCGTCGTCGGCTCCGTCGACCGCGACCACGTTCTGTCGTGCGTTCTCGTGGATGGGTTCGTCGTCCCGTGTGCTCATACCCCGACAGTCGTCGGGAAGACTCAAACAAGTATCGGGCGTTGTGGTGGTTTGGCAAGACCGAAATCGCCTGCGGCCGAGCTGAAAGCCACGTTCACCGTGGACCCTGACGCCCACACGCAGTTTCTCCACGGTCGTCGGAGCCTCGGCGACGTCGACCGGCTCACCCCCGAGGTGGTACACGCCGCCGGAGGAGGGGAGCGAACGCGACCGAGAGGGGGAGATCGGACGGAATACTCAACTGTACAGCCACCCAACGAACGGCAAGCCGATGAGCGTCGAGATACCCGACGACGGTCCGATCCTCCTGTTCGACGGCGTCTGTAACCTCTGTAACGGCTTCGTGCAGTTCGTCGTCCCCCGGGACACAGCGGAGAAGTTCTACTTCGCGTCCCTCCAATCGGACGTCGCGACGGAACTCCTAGAAGAGCACGACCTCCCGACGGACGACCTCGAGTCGGTCGTCCTGATCGAGGGTGACCGAAGCTACGTCAAGTCCTCGGCTGTGCTGCGAACGGCCAGACACCTCGGCGGGCTCTATGCCCTCCTGTGGCCGTTCCGGTTCGTCCCCCGGCCTGTCCGTGACTGGGCCTACGACTTCGTCGCCGCCCGCCGGTACAAGTGGTTCGGGAAAAAAGATCAGTGTATGATGCCGACCGGTGACGTCCAGTCACGGTTTCTCGAGTGACATCCTCCTCGCCGTAAACGGTGGGATTCTCTCGCTGTTTAAACATAGGCAGGAGCGAATTCGGACTCGAGGAGCACACAGACACGGATTCAGCTCCCAACGACCGGCCGTTGGCAGCTGACTGTTATCTTGGAATGGAGATGGTGTATCTATCACACCGACTCACATTAGTTCACATAGTTGACGCTGACCTACCTGCTGTGAGGACGTGCTCACTGGTCGTACAGAAGTAGTTTACCAGAAAGCATTTATCGAACGCAAAAGTCGTCAACGATTGTGAATGATACGAGATCCGTATTGGTTGCTTCAGTGATTGTTCTTGCCTTTATGACTGGGTCTTTTATCGGTATCCCCTGGTTATTCGAAGGGCCGTATGATGGTTCTGAAAGGCACGCGATAGCACACGAATCGACGGAAGCGTTCAATGAAACTGTCGAAGAGTACGCTATTCAGACTGACAATCCAACGTCGGTAGATGACCTTTCACCGACTGCACGGACACTTGTAGAGAACGCCATAGATGGGGAAACACAGTCGTCCGGTGCTGACGGATGGACGTCTTACAGTGCAACCTTTTGCCAGGAGAGGATGCCACTCTGTGACGAATATGAGGAACGACCACGTGATTTCACGTATGGTGAGAGATTGTCAGCCCAAGAGCAGTATGACGTAATCGAAACAGATGACGGTCTCTCCCTCCTCAAAACGGGCAGCGAGTCCATTGGTACTCCGGGTCCCTTTGGGGGGGATACGAAGATAGTCTTCGGCTTTCTTGCGTTCTTACCGGCAGCAGGTGCTCTGTTCTTTGCAACAGTGGGTTGTCGGGAGTCGAACCCGAAATCCGTCGTGGTTCTTGCAGCATATGGGTTCTCACTCACGACGATTGGAATCGCAGAACCATTTCTCCAACTGTATTATGACTTCTCTTTCACCGATGTGGAACTACTATCGGTAGCACTACCGTTGTTGAGTTGGGCGTCTCTCGTGACGAGTGTAGTTTATTCGTTCTATTTGTTTTTAATTTCAGAATTTTCCAGATAATATACCTATCTGTGTATCCATCACTGTACGTCTCTCACACTCTGAACACTACTTGCTCAAACCCTGAGTTGCCCTGCTACTCCAGATCGTAAACTGAGAACGAGTCTCGACGATCGTGGACGGACACCACCGATCATCGACATGCGACCGAAGCGTACGTCCACCCGGGCCTCGACACCGTGAACATGGAACCCACCACACCCTTCGGCACCGACACGCCCGTCGTCGGGATGGTCCACCTGCCGGCCCTGCCCGGCGCACCCGGCTTCGGGGGCGATCGTGAGGCGGTCCGCGAACGGGCCAGAGCGGACGCGACCGCCCTCGAGGCCGGCGGCGTCGACGGCCTGATCCTCGAGAACTTCGGGGACGCCCCGTTTTACCCCGAGGACGTGCCCAAACACGTCGTCGCCGATATGACGGCGGTCGCCACGGAGGTCGTCGACGCCGTCTCCGTCCCCGTCGGAATCAACGTCCTCAGGAACGACGCGGCTGCGGCACTGTCGGTCGCCGCCGCGGCAGGGGCCGATTTCGTGCGCGTGAACGTCCACACGGGAACCGCGGCGACCGACCAGGGCGTCCTCGAGGGCCGCGCTCACGAGACCCTGCGGCTCCGGAAACGGCTCGCAGCCGACGTCTCGATCCTCGCGGACGTCCACGTCAAACACGCCACGCCTGTCGGTGAGGGGAGCATCGAGCGGGCGACCCGGGAGACGGTCGAACGCGGGCGTGCCGACGGGGTGATCGTCTCCGGACCCGGAACCGGCGAGGAAACCGGCCTCGAGGATCTGCGGACGGTCGCAGAAACCGTCGAGGACCTCGAGCGATCGGTTCCGGTGTTCGTCGGCAGCGGCGTAACGCCCGAAACGGTTTCGGAGGTCCTCGAGGCGGGCGCTGACGGCGTAATTGTCGGGACGGCACTCAAAGAAAACGGCGTGACGACGAACCCGGTCAGTGAGGGGCGCGTGCGGGCGCTACTCGATGGTCTCGAGGGATCGGGTTAGACGACGTCGACCTCTTGTTCGTCGTCCGTCGACGGGATCGCCGGACCCAGCGTCGAGACCCGCGCGTTCTCCTTTATGTCGATGCCGCCGTCGGCGACCGAGAGTGGAACCAGCGGGAGGTGGCTGTGGACCCGGAGAGTCGGGTGTGAGCCACCACGAGCGAGCAGGTCGTTGCGCGCCTGGAGGGTGAGTGGCTCCCCGACGTCGGTGACGAACTCGTTGTGCTGGATGACGTACTGGCCACCCGAAAGCTCCCACCAGCCGTAGTCGTCGTCGGGCTCGCGGAGCGTGGTGGGGACTGGTTCGAGGTCCGCGTCCTCGAGTTCGTCGCCGCCGAAGTCGAGGCGGCCAGGGGCGGTGACCTCGTAGATCGCCGATACCGTCAGGTCGACGCCGTGGTCGTGTACCTGAGTCGGTCCGTGGACGAGGTTGTCGACGCTCTCGGCAAGTGAGGGTTCAGGGGACATCCCGATTCGCACGTGGACGTGAACGGTCAAAAATATGGTCACTCGAGGCCGGCAAGGGTTCTTGCCCTGGGAGGGCGAACACGACCGTATGACAGCACTCACCGACGAGGTCGCGAGGTTCGTCCTCGCAACCTCTCCCGACCCCGACGAGACGTTGATCGAGATGGACGAACGCGCGACGGCCGAGGGGTTCCCCCACGTCGGCCCCGAGGTGGGACCGATCCTCCGGGTACTCGCACGGATGGTCGACGCCCGGCGGATCTTCGAGTTCGGGTCGGGGTATGGCTACTCCGCGTACTGGTTCGCGGAGGCGTTGCCGGCCGACGGCGAGATCGTGCTCACGGAAGTCGACGACGACCGACTCGAGCTCGCCCGCGAGTACATGCAAAGAGGCGGGTACGACGACCGGGCGCGATACGAACTCGGGGACGCCCTCGAGACGGTCGAGGACTACGACGGGCCGTTCGACGTCGTCCTGATCGACAACGAGAAAGACCGGTACGTCGAGGCCTTCGAGGCGGTTCGCTCGACGGTTCCCGTCGGCGGCGTCGTCGTCGCCGACAACGCGATGTACGCCTCGCCGATCCAGTCCGGGAAGTTACTCGAGGTCCTCGAGGGGGCAGACGTGTCGGGGGTAAACGAGGCGACCCGGGGGATCGCGGCGTACGTAGAGCGGGTTCGGGCCGACCCCGACTTCGAGACGGTGGCACTGCCACTCGGCGAAGGGATCGCAGTGAGTTATCGGGTTCGCTAGAGGTCGTAGCCGTTCTCGACGGACCGATCCTCCGGGACTTTGGCCCCGATCGCGCCGTACTCACGGAAGCCGAGAAACGCCGTCGTTCCGAGGGCTGCGAGCATCGTCGTCCACGTGAGGCCGGTAAGTGCGAGGACGACCACACCGCTCGCCCCCGGAACCAGCGCCGCGGCCGTCTCGAGGCCGACGACGTGGGCCGGAGTGATAGCGAGGAAGGCGACCCAGAGGGCCAGCGAGCGGCGGGCGAGGCGGCCCCGGTCGACCCGCCGGGCGTAGTGGGCGAGTGCATAGACGCCGGCGACCGAGAGGGCGGTGGCGACGACGGCTCGAACGGACACCGTAATCGCGGTGTTTGTCACCCCTGCCGTAGCGAAGAGGGCGAACGAGACTGCCAGATGGAGTCGGCCCGACCGGGCTTGCATCGATATCACGTCGTGTACCGCTTGCGTGCCACCAGCACATCGCCTCGTAAATAGTTGTTGATGGCCGACGCGCTCGCTCGAGCCGAGGGAGTGTCGAACGGCCGTGTGTCCCCTTGCCGGGGTACGCTGTTAGCAGGCAGTTTTAATCGGCCCCGGTCCCGAGACCGAGATGAATGACCGACGGAATCTTGATCCCGACTGACGGGACCCGCGCGTCGACGAACGCGATCCGCCACGCGGTAAACCTCGCCGTCGCCCACGGCGCGACGCTTTACACGCTCCACGTGATCGACGAGGAACTGTCGGAGGTCTACGGTGGGGACGGCCTCGAGACGACGCTCCGGAAGACGGGCGAACAGGCCCTCGAGGAAGTCCGCGACCTCGCCGAATCGGCGTCGGTCGATGTCGAGACGGCCATCCGCGAGGGCGTCCCCCACGAGGAGATAATCGCCCACGCCGAGGAGATCGCCGTCGACACGATCGTCGTCGGAACGAAAGAACGAACCGACGAGCAGTTGCTCGGAAGCGTCACCGACCGCGTCGCCCGCGGTGCGAACGAACCAGTAACGATTGTAAAGACCCCGGCTCTAGACGGAGACGACTCATGACTACCGGAATCATCCTGCTCAACTTCGGCGAACCGCCGGAACCCGACCGAGAGGTCGTCGTAGAGTACCTGACGAACATCTTCTTCAACAACGCCGACCTCGAGGACGCCGACACCGAGGAGGAAGCCCTCGAACGCTCCCGGCAACTCGCGAACCGCCGCGCGCCGGGGCTGATCGAGGAGTACGAGGAGATCGGCGGCTCGCCGCTTAACCCACAGTCACACGCACAAGCGGAGGCCCTCGAGGCGGCCCTCGAGATGCGCGGTCACGACGTCGAGACCTACGTCGGGATGCAGTTTCTCGAACCCTACATCGACGACGCCGTCGAGGAGGCCTACGAGGACGGCGTCGACCGTCTGATCGGCCTGCCGATCTACCCGCTGTGTGGCCCGTCGACGAACGTCGCCTCGCTCGCGGAGCTGTCGGCGGCGGTCGACGGCTACGACGACTGGGACGTGTCCCTCCAGGAGGTAAACGGCTGGCACAGCCACCCGACCTACAACCGCATCCGCGCGGAGGCCATCACCACATACGCCGACGACAACGGCGTCGATCTCACCGACGAGGACACCGCGCTCGTCTTCTCCGCCCACGGCACCCCCACCTACTACCTCGAGGAGGGCAGCCGCTACGTCGTCTACGTCGAGGAGTTCTGTGAGGCGATCGCCTCGTTGGTCGGCGTCGACTCCTACGAACTGGGCTATCAGAACCACGAGAACCGCGACATCCCGTGGACCGAACCGGACGTCGAGGAGGTCATCGAGGGGGTAGACGCCGAACGCGTCGTCGTCGACCCGGTGAGTTTCATGCACGAACAGTCCGAGACGCTGTCGGAACTCGACGAGGAGTTGCGAGAGGACGCCCACGACGTCGGCCTCGAGTTCCACCGCGTGCCGATCCCCCACGACGATCCGCGCTTCGGTGACTTACTCGCCGACCTCCTCGAGCCGTTCGTCGCCGGCTTCGACGGCGAGTACTACGGCTTCAGGCAGTGTCAGTGTCGGGACGAGCCGGGTACGATGTGTCTGAACGCCCCCCAGAAACCCGCCGACGAATGAGAGTCGGCATCGTCGGTGGCGGACTGACCGGCCTCGCGCTGAGTTACTACCTAGAGCGTGCGGGCATCGACTCGGTGGCCTTCGAGGCCGACAGTTCGCCCGGTGGCGTCATAAACAGCGGGCGGCGCGAGGGCACCGTCGTCGAGTACGGTCCACAGCGACTGCGCCTGACCGGCCCCGTCGAGACACTCGTCGCGGAACTCGACCTCGAGGACGAACTCCGGGTGGCCGACGGCGACCTTCCGATCTACGTCTACGCCGACGGCGACTTCCGGGAGGTCCCGATGTCGGCGAGGGGCTTTCTCCGAACCGATGCCCTCTCCGTGCCCGGGAAGGTCCGTCTGCTCGGGGAACCGCTCACGGGCGACGGCAGGCCCGGGGAGACCGCCGCGGAGCTTTTCACCCGGAAGTTCGGGAAGGAGGCCTACGAGAACGTCATCGGGCCGCTGTTCGGCGGGGTCTTCGGCTCCGACCCGGCCGAGATGCCCGCGAAGTACGCCCTCTCCGGGCTGCTCGGACTCGAGGCCCGCGAGGGGAACCTGCTGGTCCCCGCGCTCAAACGGATGGGCCTCGAGGACGACCGCTCGCCCGCGATCGTCTTCGAGGACGGTAACGAACGGTTCCCAGAAGCGATCTACGAGGCCGTACGCGACCGAATCCACCTCGACACGCCCGTCGAGTCGATCCACGAGAACGGCGACGGCTACGTCATAACGGCCGACGGTGAACGCGAGGTCGTCGACGAGGTAGTCGTCACGACGCCCGCCGAGGTCAGCGCCGGGGTCCTCGAGACTGTCGCCCCCGACGCGGCCTCGAGGTTACGGCGGCTGCGGTACAACCCGATTGCCATGGTCTACGTGCGCGCGAAGACGCCCGCACGGGGGTTTGGGTACCAGATCCGCAAGGACGAGCCCTACCACACCCTCGGGGTCTCCTGGAACGGCGTCGCCTTCGGCCGGGACGACCTCGTGACCGCCTTCATCGGCGGGATGTGGGAACCCGAACTCGTCTCCGAGCCCGAGGGCAGACTCGCCGAAATCGTCTGTCGGGAGTACGAGGAAATTACCGGCTACGAGGCACAGTTCCTCGAGGTCGAGCGCTTCTACCCGGGCTTTCCCGCCCACGACCACAGCTGGGAGGCACTCGACGGGATGGAACTGCCCGAGGGAATCAGGCTGGCGACGAACTACACGAGCCGGATGGGGATCCCGAGCCGGATCAGAGAGGCCCGGAAGGTCGCCGGCGAGCTGGCCGACGGATGACCCCTCCGGCGTAAGCCACCGTTTCCTGGCAGGCCCCGTCCCTACGTTTATGTGGAGTTTCGTCGTAGCGCGCCCATGTCCGTTATTCGGATCGACGATCTCACCAAACGATACGGGGAGGTCGCCGCCAACGACGGCGTCAGTTTCGACGTCGAGGCCGGCGAGATCTTCGGCTACCTGGGTCCGAACGGGGCGGGCAAGACCACGACGATCCGGCTGTTGCTCGGGCTCATCGGGCCGACCTCGGGGACCGCGGAAGTGCTCGGTGCGGACATCCGTGATCGGCGAGCGCTCACCGAAGCCAAAGCGAACGTCGGCTACCTGCCGGACACCCTCGGGTTCGAGGAACGGCTGACCGGTCGGGACGCACTCGACTTTTTCGCCCGGATGCGCGGGGACGAACGCCGCGAGGAGGTACTGGAGCTGTTCGAACCGCCCCTCGACCGGCGCATCGAGACCTACTCGGCGGGGAACCGTCGGATGCTCGGGATCGTCCAGGCGTTTATGCACGATCCGGCCCTGGTGATCCTCGACGAGCCGACCTCCGGACTGGACCCGCTCAAACAAGAGCGCATGCACGCCTTCCTCGAGGACGAACGCGACGCCGGCAAGACGATCTTCTTCTCCTCGCACGTCCTCAGTGAGGTCCAGCGCGTCTGCGATCGCGTGGGGATCATCCGGGAAGGCGAACTCGTGGCCCTCGAGGACGTCGAAACGTTGCTCAAACGGGGCGGAAAGGACGTCCGGGTGCAACTGGCCGAGCCGTTCGACGAGGGGCGGTTCGTCACGAGCGAGATGATCGACGTCGAGACCGTCGACAGCACGGTTCATTTCACCTACGCCGGCGATCCCGCCGCGTTGCTCGAGCACCTCGTCGGCTTCGAGATCAAAGACGTCGGGATCGGGGATCCACGCCTCGAGGACGTCTTCAAACACTACTACGGGGACGAACGGGAGGGGGTTCCCGCGGAGGCACGATGACGGCCGTTCTCCGACTCGAGTCGGGCAAGCTCGTCCGCGGGTCGCTCCTCCTGACCGGCCTGCTCGTGATGCTCTCGGCGATGTTCTTCGTCGTCTTCCCGAGTATCCAGGCGGAAGCGGCGCTGTTCGAGGACGTGTACCCGGAGTACCTCCTCGTACTGCTCGGGATCGAAGAGCTCCACACGATCGAGGGCTTTCTCGGCGGCTACGTCTTCCCGTTCATCTGGATCCTGCTCGCTGGGGTCTACTTCGCGTACGTCAGCGCGGGGATGATCGTCCGTGACGTCCGGACGCGGCGGATGGACCTGACCCTCTCGAACCCCGTCTCCCGGGAGTCCGTCCTCGTCCAGAAGGTCGCCGCCCTGTGGGTTCCCCTGGCGGCGCTGAACCTCGGGATGGCGGCGATCGTGCTCGCCGGCGTGGCCGCCCTCGGGGAGTCCGTTTCCCCCGTCGCACTCGTCGTGGTCCACGCACTCGGCGTCCCCTACCTGCTCGTCTGTGCCGGCGTCGGGGTCGTCCTCTCGGTCGTCCTAGAGCGCGTCGAGACCGCCCAAGCGACTGCGCTGGGGGTCGTCTTCGTCCTCTGGCTGGTCGACGGCCTCTCGCAGATGAACCCCGACTTCGAACCCGTCGGCGCGTTCACGCCGAGTCGGTACTACGACCCGTCCGCGATCCTCGTCCACGAGGAGTACGCCCTCTTCGACGCCGGCGTCCTCCTCGCGGCGTTTCTCGTCTTGCTCGCTCTCGCCGTCTTCGTCTTCGTCCGGAGGGACATCCGATGACCGCTATCTTGCGCCTCGAGTCGGGGAAACGCGTTCGGGGCTCGGTCATCCTGGCCGTCGTCTTCGCCGTGCTCTCTGTGCTTTACTTCTCGATGTTCCCGGGAATCCAAGAGGAGATGGTCGTTTTCGAGGAGGCGTTCCCGGAGTTCATGTTCGATCTATTCAGTATCGAACAGCTCTACACGATCGAGGGGTTCATCGCCGCCGAGATCTACTCGTTTTTCTGGGTTCTGCTGGTCGCCATCTACTTCGCGTACGTCGCTGCCGGGCTGATCGCGGCCGACGTCTCCGATCGACGGATGGATCTCCTCCTCTCGACTCCCGTCTCACGGGAGTCCGTCCTCGTGCAGAAGGTCGCCGCCCTGTGGGTCCCCCTCGTCGTCTTGAACGTCGCCGTCCCGGTCATCGTCTACCTCGGCGCACTCGCCATCGGCGAGTCGTTCGACCCCGTTGCCCTGGCGATGACCCACCTGCTCTCGATCCCCTACCTGCTGGTCTGTGCCGGGATCGGGCTCGTCGCGTCGGTCCTCGTCGACCGGGTGCGAACCGCCCGTGGGACGGCACTGACCCTCGTCTTCGTCCTCTGGCTCGTCGAGGGGATCTCGAGTGTCGACCCCGACTACGAGTGGATCGGCGCGGCGACCCCGAGTCGGTACTACGACCAGACGGCGATCCTCGTCCACGAGGAGTACGCCCTCTTCGACGCCGGGGTTCTCACCGTCGCCTTCGCCGTCCTGGTGGGTATCGCCGTCCTCGTCTTCACTCGACGGGACATCTGAGGTCACCCCTTCGGATCCGGACAGTCAGGCGAACGCGACCGAGGACACCACCTATATGACGCCCGGTGGGGTTGCGTTCCTCATGACACCGGGACGACGGAAGTTCCTCGCGAGTGCGGGTGCGGCGGCGACGGCGGCCACGATCGGTATCCGGGGGTGGCCCACCGTCGCTGCCCGGGCCGAAGAGGGCGGGGACCTCCCGGCGTACAGCCGGTGGCTCACACTCGAGGACGGCCGACTCGAGTTCACCGTCGTCGACTGGGCGGCCCTCGAGGAGTACGTCGAAGACGAGTTCGAGGACGCAGATCCCGACGAGTCGGTCCCCGAGGAGTTCGAGGACGACCCCATGGTCGCGCCGGCTTCCGAGGGGCTGCTCTCGACGTACTTCTTCGTCGCCCTCTCTCTCGCCCCGTTCGGACTCGGCAGACTGCTCGAGGTCGAGGCGTTCGACTCGACCGTCGAACGGTCCCTCGAGGTCAACGAGGTGGTCGTCACGACCGGCGAATTCGT
>LKNC01000026.1 GCA_001564255.1 Natrialbaceae archaeon Tc-Br11_E2g1 | reverse complement strand
TCGTCGACTCGCCGCCGGGGAGCGCGAGTAGATCACAGTCGGGGACGATCCCGGACTCACGTATCTCCCTGACCTCGACGGACTGACCTGCCGCCTCGGCTGTGCGTTCGATAGCCCGTGCGTGTTCGGTGACGTTTCCCTGGACGGCGACGACGCCGGCGACGAGTGACATCGGCGGCCCTAGGTGGGTAGCTGTCAAAAAGAACACGTCGGCTGCGGTGTTTGCCGCCGTCCACACCGACAGCTCCCCGGGTCGCTTTCGGGAGAAGGTGGGTCGTCTACGCGACGAACGTCAGAACCTGCACGAGCACGCCCAACAGTGCGCCGAAGGCGATGACCGTCTTCGGGTCCATCTTGATCGCGCGTGAGTCTTCCGAGTCGAAGTACCGGACGAGCCCGGCACTGGACATCAGCCCGCCGGTGTTCTGTCCTCTGTCCATACCCGATAGCGGGGCCTGCCCCACACTAAATCTTTCGACGTCGGTCGCCGGCAACGCCGCCTACCCGAAGTACGCCACCAGACGGTCGGCCGCCTCCTCGAGGCGCGGGGTCACGAGCGCAAAGCGCAGCCACTCCTCGCGGGCGGAGCCAAACGCCTCCCCGGGCATCCCGGCGACGCCGGCCCCGTCGATCAGCCGTTCTGTGTTCTCGAGGGTGCCCGGGAAGTCCTCGAAGCGAGCCATGACGTAGAAAGCCCCGTCGGGGCGGGTGTACTCCGCACCGGCGTCCTCGAGGGCGGCGGTGAACGTGTCGACGCGTTCCCGGAGCAACTCGCGGTTCGTCTCGTAGTATTCCGGGCCAGTCTCGTGTAAAGCCCTCGAGACGGCGTACTGGGCCGGGCGGCTCCCGGCGACGTTTACCAGCATGTGGCGGCTCTTTGCGTCCGCCACGAGTTCTTCGGGGAAGATCGCATATCCGACCCGAAAACCCGTGATCGCGAGTGACTTCGAGAAGGCGTTGGTGACGATCCGATTCCCGGAATCGACCTCGAGGGCACTCGAGAACTCCCCCGAGAGGTCGTAGTGGTCGTAGACCTCGTCGCTTACGAGTATCGCGTCGTAGGCTTCGGCGATCTCCCCGAGTTCCCGCATGGTTTCGGCGGGGTAGACCGCCCCAGTCGGGTTGTTGGGCGTGTTGACGACGATCGCCGCCGTCTCCTCGCTTGTGGCCGCCCGGACGGCTTCGGGCTCGAGTTGCCCGTCTTCGCCGACGGGGACGAACCGCTGGGAGCCCCCGAGCATCGACGTCTTTCCGGGGTAGTATGGGTAGACGGGGTCGGTCAGGAGTACTTCCGACCCCGACTCGCGCTCGAGTGCGCGGGCCATCGCCAGGTAGTTCGCCTCGCCTGCGCCGTTCGTCACGACGACCTGCCCCTCGTCGACCCCACGGCGGGCGGCGATCCCCTCGCGTAGCTCCCGCAGTCCCTCACTCGGTGGGTACTGGAACCGGTCGGACTCGAGGTCGGCGTACTCGTGGAGGGCCTCGCGCAGCGCCGCCGGGGGCTCCCAGTCGGGGTTGCCACTGACCATGTCGATCACGTCCCGCTCTGCCCGCACGGCGTACTGCATCACCTGAAAGAAAAGCGGCGTCTCGTAGTTCATGGGCGTCCGTGTGTGCGCTGACGTCGTGGTTCTTTCGTCCCGCGGTTCGACCCACTCGATACGACTCGTTTCAGGCGTCGACTCGAGTCCCGTACCCGGACTCGCCGACGACCTCACCGTCCTCGTAGACGACCTCGCCGCGGACGATCGTCGTCGTCGCCTCGCCGACGAACGACTCGCCCTCGAAGGGCGTCACGCAGTTTTTCGAGTGTAAGTCGGTACGATCCTCGAGGGTCCACTCGAGGTCGGGATCGACGATCGTGAAGTCGGCGTCGGTGCCGACCTGCAGCGACCCCTTCTGTGGGTACATCCCCCAGACCTGGGCGGGGCGGGTCGAGTGGCGGTAGACCCACTCCTCGAGGCTGAGCAGGCCCTGGTTGACGAAGGTGAGCATGACGGGGATCTCGGTCTCGAGGCCGACGAACCCCGAGATCGCGTCCCAGGTGTTCCCGAAGGGGTCGTCGACCTTTTTCTCCTCGTCGGTGTGAGGGGCGTGGTCGGTCGCGATGCAGTCGATCGCGCCGTCGGTGAGGGCCTCCCAGAGTTTCGCCCGCTCGGCTGCGTTGCGGATGGGTGGCTGGATGCGCGCGACGTTGCCTTTCTCGTTCATCACCGTCTCGGTGAACCAGAGGTAGTGTGGGCAGGTCTCTGCAGTGACGTCGACCCCACGGTCTTTCCCCCGGGCGACCGCCCGTGCGCCCGATCCCGAGGAGACGTGGTACATGTGGACCTTCGCGTCGGTCTCCTCGGCGAAGGTGATCATGCGCTCGATGGCTTCGCGTTCGGCGATCACGGGCCGGGAGTGGGAGTGGTCGATCGGCTCGGTTCGCCCTTCCCGCTTGAACTTTCGTTCGTAGTGGTCGATGATCTCGCCGTTTTCCTCGTGGAAGCCCAGCCGTTTTCCGGTCTCCTCGATCCGTTCCATCGCCTCTATGATCTCGCCGTCAGACGGCGGCGGAACGTCCCCGACCGTCGACCCGAGGAAGATCTTGAAGCCGGTCGCCCCCGCCTCATCGAGGTCGTCGATTCGATCGAGGTTCTCGGAGGTGATCACGACGAAACTCCCGAAGTCGACGTGCGCGCTTGCCTCGCCGCGATCGAACTTGAGATCGAGGCGCTCGGGGCGGTCGATGACGGGATCGGTGTTTGGCATCCCGACCACCGTCGTGACACCGCCCGCGGCGGCCGCCCGGGTCGCTGACTCCCAGTCTTCTTTGTACTCGAGGCCGGGTTCGCGGTTGTGGATGTGGGCGTCGACGATGCCGGGGACCAGAGGGTTCCCCTCGGCGTCGACGACGCGGTCGGCCTCCGGGAGTCGGTCGCTCCGGCAGACGGCGACGATCTCCCCGTCCTCGACGGCGACGCCCGCGTTCGGGCTTCGTCCCTCCGGCGTCACGACAGTACAGTTCGACACGACGAGATCGACGGTGCTCATTGGCGGGGGATTTCCGAGCGGCGCGCATATAGGTTGTGTTGTCCGGGAACGACCCGGACGTTCAGTTCCGTCGGCAGTGGGGGGAACGACCGACCCACCCGGTAGGATCGGGATATGACCCGGTACCCGTCCTATACTAAACGCGGGGACTGTGGTACCGCCTCGCGATGGAGTTTCCACCGATCCGTGACCGGACGATCCTCGTCACCGGCGGAGCCGGCTTTATCGGCAGCCACCTCGTGGACGCCCTCGTCGGAGCCAACGACGTCCGCGTCCTCGACGACCTCTCGGGTGGCACCCCCCGCCACGTCCACGAGGACGCCACACTCCTGGAGGGGGACGTCCGCAACCGGGACACCCTCGAGGACGCGACCCGGGGCGTCGACCTGATCTTCCACGAGGCGGCGGTCGTCGACGTGACCGAGACCGTAGAGCGCCCTCTCGAGACCAACGGGGTGAACCTCGAGGCCGGCCTCGCGCTCCTCGAGTGCGCCCGCCGGGAGGACGCACGGGTCGTTCTCGCCTCGAGTGCGGCCGTCTACGGCCACCCGGTCGAGTTGCCGGTCACGGAGACGACGGTGACCGAGCCCGCCTCCCCGTACGGGGTCCAGAAACTCGCACTCGACGAGTACGCCCGGCTGTACGAACGGCTGTACGACCTGCCAGCGGTCACGCTGCGGTATTTCAACGTCTACGGTCCACGCCAGCGAGGCCCCTACAGCGGCGTCATCTCGACGTTTCTCGAACAGGCCCGGGCTGGCGAGGCGCTCACTGTCGAGGGCGACGGCGAGCAGACCCGCGACTTCGTCCACGTCGAGGACGTCGTCCGGGCGAACCTGCTCGCGGCGACGACCGACCACGTCGGCCAGGCGTTCAACGTCGCCACCGGCGACCGTCTCTCGATCCTCGAACTCGCGGAGACGGTCCGCGAGGCGACCGACGTCGAGGTGCCGATCGTCCACCGACCGCCCCGACAGGGGGACGTCAGACACAGCGGCGCGGACGTCTCGAAGGCCCGCCGAAAGCTCGGCTTCGAGGCCAGTGTCGGCCTCGAGACGGGGATTCGACGGCTGGTCGAGGAGGGGCCAGGGGGGCGGCGGTCGTAGACGGGGACGGGGAGCCCCACAGTTAGGCACTCGTTTCCGAACACTGGCACGGTTCCCCGACGGCGACGGCCGTCCCGGACGATCACGACCACGTCCGTGAGAACGTCACGATAGTCACGACCCGATATATCAGTATAGGTGGATAATAACTATCCGTAGGGCTTCCTTTCACCGACGCATGTCCCTCCTCGAGAGCCTCGTCGTCTTCGTGGTTAGCTTGCTGATCGGCGCAGTCGGGATCTACGTCGGTGCGAGCCTGATCGTCGACGTCGAAGACTACACGTACGCGATCGTCACGGCCCTGCTGGGTGCGATCGTCTGGGGGATCGTCGGCTTTTTCCTGGGGTGGATCCCACTGCTTGGCCCGCTGCTCGTGTTCATCGCGTACCTTGCGGTGATCAACGCACGCTACCCCGGCGGCTGGACGCAAGCGGTCGGGATCACGCTGGTCGCCTGGCTCTCGGTCCTGGTCGTCCTCTACGTCCTCGCGTTGATCGACGTGACGGGCTTCGACGCGGCTGGCATTCCGGGAGTCTAGTATCGCTTCCTGCCTAGACCGGTGGCTCTTCCGGTGGTCTCTCGTCGGACGACTGGCCTCCCGGATCGACCCCCTCGCCGTCGGCGACGCGTCCCCCGTCGGTCTCGAGGCGATGCTGATCCCCGCCGAACTTCTCGAGACCTCGGCCCCGGGCAGCGAACGCCGTGTCGGCCGGGGCGGGCGCACCCTCCCCACCGACGTCGACATCGGCGGGTTCGGGTTCGCCAGGGGCTGACTGTCGACCCAATACTCTCTTACTCACTAGAACGCGGAAGAATCCGGGTCAATCGGTTCGAACGTCCACACGGTCTTATTCGAACCGCCACCGGACGATTCTCCGATGGGCCACACGGTCGCCGGACGGTCCCGAAAGCGACGACCACGCGGTGAGAGACCGTCACGAACTCCCAATTCATCGCGGCGAATCGACTGCGGTGTCGAAGGACCGACGACGGAGGCGAAACCCCGCAAAACGGGACATTCGACACGAAAAACATGACATGAGCCGCTTTACATCGTGGTCAAGAGCGCCTCGAGCACTGGAAGGCATCCACACCACCCTCGAGGGCGCGTTCGGTCCCGGCGTCGTCAGCCCCTGGGTAAGGCCACACGTCGCGGCGCTGGCTGGCATCGTCGCACTCGCAGTTCTCGGGGGAATATTGGTGCTCAGAAACCGACTCGACGGCTACGACGCCGGGCGAGAGGACCTCGCCGCGACCGAAGAGGACGTTCTGACCGATCGAGAGCGGATCCACTACCTCGTCGACGAGAACGGCGGGCGGATGAAACAGTCCGAAATCGTCGACGCCGTCGACTGGTCGAAAGCCAAGGTGAGCCGACTGCTCACCGATCTAGAAGACGACGGAGAGATCACGAAACTCCGTCTGGGCCGGGAGAACCTGATCTGCCTCGAGGGGACCGAACCGACGGCATCGAAGCCCCCGGACGGCTCCGGAACGGACTGACCTGTTTACTCTCGTGAGTGACACGGAGCGATTCGTTACTCGAGTCCTCGCGGGTAATAACGACGGCTATGAGCTGTTACCGGTGAGACCGCGACCCCTCTTGCGGTCCCACCGATAGACGGTCATAGCCATTATTATCGGACGGGATTTATCCGACTGTGTTGACGGCCGGTTTCTCAGCGACAGTGGGGTTTTACTCCCGAAATTGTTGTGTCGGTTTATGAGTGTGTGCGTGGTTCGACACGTGCCTTCAGGGCAGAAACATGAACGTACGCAACCAACTATTCGTCGTGGTCGTGGCACTGATGCTCGTGCTTTCGAGTGGGGGCGCAATCGCGTCAGCAACCGCGGCCGAACACGACGAGGAAGACCACCTCGATGAACGATCACTCGAGGTGACGATCGAACAGTCCGAAGTCGTCGTCCTCGAGGAAATGCCGGAAGAACCGACTGATGAGGTCGACCCTGCAGACGAGAACGTCGATGACGAACCCGACCCCACAGACGAGAACGTCGATGACGAACCCGTTGACGAAGTCGACTCAGCCGATGAGCTCCACGTGACCATCGAACAGGCGACGATCGTCGTCATCCTAGAGGACTCCCACGAGATGGCGGAGGAACCTGTCGACGACGAGGTCGATCCCGTAGACGAGGACGTCGATGACGAGGTCGACCCCGTAGACGACGAGAACGTCGAAGTTGACGACGAGAACGTCGAAGTTGACGACGAGAACGTCGAAGTTGACGACGAGAACGTCGAAGTTGACGACGAAGAGATCCGTATCGAACGCGCAACGATCTTCGTCGTCGCAGATGGCGTTTCGATCCCCGACGTGCCAGTCGACGACGAAGGAGATGAGGAGGTGAACGATGCGGTGACCGATGACGAACTCGATCCTGCCGACGACGAGATGGATGACGGACCAGCACTCGAGGTCACTATCGAACAGGCAACCGTATTCGTCATCGTTGAAGGGGTGGACCTCCCCGAGATGCCAGTTGATGACGAGGTCGCTGACGAAGTCAACGACGAGATGGACGACGAACTCGACGAGGTCGACGACGAGATGGACGACGAACTCGACGAGGTCGACGAAGCGTCGATAAATGTTACCGTCGAACAGGCAACGGTCTTCGTTCTCGTCGAGGACGTCGACGACGTACCCGAGGACCCAGTTGACGACGAAGTAGACGACGAAGTCGATCCCGTCGATGAGGAACCACTCGACCGTTCAGGTGAAATCCACGTCACCATCGAGGATGCGACTGTCACCGTGATCAGCGATCACGCGATGGCGGGGACGATACACGACGAACCAGTCGACGGTGAGGACACCGCTCCAGCGATCGTCGATGGCGTAGTCTAGCGCGTCCTCGAGTTTCTTTTCGTCGGGCCCGGATCACCCACAGCAGGCGGTGTCCGTTCGACACAGTTGCCGGCACCGTCTGGAGGGTGAAAGCCCGTTCGCGGGTCTGTAGCCACTCTCCAGCGGGGAGGACGGTTTCATCCGAGCAGACAGTACAGACTGCTCGCAGCGACGCCGAGCAAGACGACGACACTCCACACGGCGGGGTCGACACTCGAGATCAGCGGGATCCCGCCGCCTGCGAGCGCGATCAAGACCAGTCCGAGGACACAGAGTCCGAGGTGTACCTCGAGGACGCGGTCCTCGACGTCGTCGCCGTTGTCGACGTAACAGAGGACGTCCTCGAAGTTGGCACCCGGCTGGATCGTCTTCGAGTCGGTGTCGTACTCGATTACGGCCTCCTCCTCGAGTTGTGGGAGGTGTGTCTGCTGGAGTGAGACGTAGACGCTCTTATAGAGGTTGTTCGGAACGGAAGTCCTATCGGCCTCCCGTTCGGCGATCTCCGTCGCGATGTCCGAGACGTCGGCGCGCCCTCGATTCCCCGCGAGCAGGGTGACGATGGCACGTCGGCGGTCGTTTCCGAGAATGTGAAAGACCTCACTCTCCTCGACTGAGTTCGATCGGCTCTTCTGTACGGACATGTGTTAGAGAGGTTCGGCTCCGCCTGTGAGTTGATTTCCACCACCTACCGTCATCTGTGACCGGAGGATTCAAGAAGGGAGTTCTTGAACGTGGTGCTTGATAAATCAAGTGTGACCGAGCTCGTCCCGCTATCGGGACGATCCGAACGGAGCGGACGACGGCGTCGCTCGCGGCCGGGTTACTCACTCGGGAGGTGCCTGCCGGACTGCATCTCGCGATAGGTGGTACAGCCGGGACATCCGTGGACGACGTCGCCGTTGTCGCCGAATACGCGTGCGAACTGCTGGGTTACGTGTGTGCCACAGTTCTCACAGCGAGCGCCTGCCGTGGACGATTCTACCGGACTCCAGTTCGTTCGTGACTGTTTCATGATTGATATGAGGTCGACCGTTGTCGGTCTGGACAGCGGACTCCCGGCTCTGTCGGGACGGGTCGACGGGTCGGCCGAACGCTCAGTGCGTCTTCGCCGACGCCGCCAGGTCGCCGGGGCATCACTACATCGGGGACGCCAGATGTGAATAAAGGACGTAGACTGTTCACCTCGGGGGTGGTTTCGGAGAACTGGTAAATCGACCGTTTCCGGAATAGTTCGGCGTACAGAGGGCCATAGCCGGGAGAACGCCGAAGTGAACGTCCGGTTTCTCAACGTGAATTCACCCGTGTTCTTCGGGATTTGGCCACTCCACACAGTCTCCGGAGCCGGCTTGGCCGGGAGAAACAGGGGGTTACTACCCGGAAATGTCGAATTTCCTCGAGGAACGTCCTGACTTCTACACAGAAGGCAGGTTGTTATAAAATACCACCACGAGTTACCGATTCAATCGCTAGGACGGTTCACTACCGGACGTCTCACGACTGACTGCCCCCTCGAACGAGGGTGAACACGACACGACTTCCCACACGAAAAAATATGTCAAGCAAAGCAAATGAACGGACAGCGGAAGGGACTGCCAGTACCGCACTCGACGCCTTGGGTGATGAATGTGCCCGGATCATTCTGGTCGCGACGAGCGAGAAACCGCGGACGGCAAAGGAACTAACCGAACGGACCGACAGTTCGTCGGCGACCGTCTACCGGCGAATCAGCGACCTCATAGAGAGCGATCTCGTCGAAGAATGCATCCGCTTCGAGGAAGACGGCTCCCATACGACGGCTTACGAAGCGACTATCGATCACCTCACTGTACGGATCGACGCCGACGGGATCTGTGTCTCACCCGTCGCCGAAGACGAGTAACACCGTCCGCGCACGTCCTGAACGGTTCTCGCCGGGTGGCGAGATCCGTCAGGAAACTCCGTCGAGGTCTGGTCTCGCGCCCCTCGAGGTCGCCGTCGTCGGCGTGTGTAGCGATCGCCCCGTGGCTGTGGGCCGATCGATCGGCGAGGCGGGTGTTCGACGTCGAGTCAGTCACGGGAACGGAACCATTGGGTCGCCGAAACGATCGTGAAGCGACACCGGAGTCCGCTGTATGAAGCGGATAACAAATATCCAATCAGGGGAACGGTCCACGTGATTGAGCAATGCACGACCTGACCGGTTTCCAGCGAGACCTCCTGTACGTAATCGCAGGTGCGGACCGACCATCGGGCCAGTCGGTAAAGGAGGAAGTCGAGAAGTACTACAGTTCCGAGATCAATCACGGTCGGCTGTATCCGAACCTGGATACGCTGGTCAACAAAGAACTCGTCGAGAAAGGCCAACTCGACAGACGAACGAACTACTACGCGATCACCGACGATGGCCATCAGCGAATCAGAGACCGGCGTGAGTGGGAAGAACAGTACGTCGAACTGTGACCTCCTACGAGTCGGCCCGGTGGTGGGGACGGTACCGGGTCCTTACGGAAGTGCAAGGAGAAAGCCTCGCGCTTTAGCGCGGGGATGAATCCGACAATCTATGTCACAGACCACCGTTGACAGCACGGCCTGATATTCCAACAGATACTTATGTAATTGCGACTAATTACAAATGTAATGGTCACGGTGACTGTCACCGCGAAGTTCCACAATCCATCCCTCTCACGGCGGAAAGAGTGGCAACACGCCTCTCGCCTCTACCGTGACACCAAGCAGTTTTGCATCGACGGATGGGAGAACGGCGACTTTGACAAGTCCGTGACCACCGCCAGCATCGACAACGCACTCTACTCGGCTATTCAGAACCAAGCCATTCGAGAGGCGAAATCCGACCACAGCAAGGATGGAGCGGTTCGCTACCGAGAGAGTCAACCGTTCGCCGTCAACAATCAGAATTGGGAAATTGATACGACAGAGAACGGAACAATCGTCGTCGGATTCCCCTGCGCCTCGCAATGGTGGTACACACCCATCGAAGTGTACGACGACATTGCCGACTCCATCGAGCGACTGGTTGAAGGTGACGCCGACAAGACCCGCCTACAGGTCTACCGTCGTGGCGACGACTGGTACTGTACGTTCAACATCGAATACGATGCTGACACGTCGGGTGAAACGCCTATCGGTGTCGATATTGGTGAACGACACATTCTCGCCGTGACTGCCTACGGTGAAGACGAGTCCATGCTGGTGTCTGGTAGTGAGGCGAAGTACGTTCGACGCAAATATCGTTCCCTACGCGATTCGCTATCGGAAGCGGGTGCGCTTCGCGCACGAAACCGTGTGGGTGACAAAGAACAGCGTCGGATTAAGGACTTGAACCACAAACTCTCCCGTCGCCTCATCACCTTCGCGGAACAGTTCGAGAATCCCGTCATCAAGATGGAAGACCTTGAAGGTATCCGTGAGAACAGTTCGTGGTCGGGTGTTCATTCGTGGCATTTCCACCAACTCCAACAGTTTATCACGTACAAAGCCGAACGCGCTGGAATACGCGTCGAAAAGGTCGATGCGTACCATACCAGCCAGCGATGCTCGGCGTGTGGTTCGATGGGAACCCGTGATGGCGACCACTTTTCGTGTTCGGAGTGCTATCGTGGACGCCACGCTGACCTGAACGCCTCGGAAGAAATCGCACAACGGGAGGGTGAACCATGCACGGCGTAACAGTTCGGCTGACGCGAACCGTGCTACCTCGCTGGTTGAATAGCCAGCCGTCTTTGACGCTCGCTGTATGCGGGGTGGAAGGCCCCATTGACAGGGCTGTACGCGCTGGAAAGCACACCGTTGGTCACAACTCGGTGGCGACCTTCGACGTTCCACGCGAAAGCGTACTTGAGAACCGAGGAAACGCGCAACCTGAATATCCCCTTCGGGGAATCCTCGCCCTTTAGGGCGGGGAGGATGTCAAAGGCCCTCGAGCGACCGGAGTTTCTGTTCGATAGCCGGCGGTGCGGCGCTCGGGGCGTCCCGTATCCGATGGTCGGGGATCAGGATCGGTGCGGGGTTCTCGTCCAAGGCGGTGCGGACGAGGATCAGGTCCTCGTCTTCCTCGGGGTCGAGTTCGGGAGTCATCCGGGCTAACGCCGTCACACCAACGTTCTCACCGTAGGGGATCGTTCGAACCGTCTCGAGGACTGCACGCTGGTCGGTCGGGACGGTGAGCCCGACCTGGACGTCCTCGAAGGGCACTTCCTCGAGTCCCTCGAGGTACTCGAAGATTTCCTCGAGGATCGGGTGTTCTGAGTCGGCCCCGTCGGCGGACTGTTCGGGAAAGGAAACGCTCAGCACGCGACCGCTCGCGACGCCGATCTGTACGTATCTGTCGAGATACGACGATTCGCGTGCGTAGATCCCTGCGACTTCCTCGTCCATGGACGGACCGAAGGGCGGGAGCGCCTTGAAGATTCGCTGTGTGGTCCGCGATGGCAGAAGGCTTATGTACACATGAGTCCGTCAATGTACAATAATGGACCACAGAACAGGACTCGCTCCCGAGGTGGAGTCGATCCTCGAGGCCGCCCGGGGTCGTTCGGGTGGGGAACGCGTCTCCGTGGACGCCCGACCGTTTCCCGACGCCGTCGAGGCGGCCGAAGCCGACGGTCGTGTTCCGGTGATCGCGGAGGTAAAGCCCACGAGTCCCACGACGGACGGACGGAGGGTCGATGACCCGGCCGAACTCGCCGAGGCGATGGTCGCGGGTGGAGCGAGTGCGATCTCGGTGCTCACCGAACCCACCCACTTCGGCGGGTCGCCGGAGGCACTCACGGCGGTCCGGGAGGCCGTCGACGTCCCCGTCCTCCGGAAGGACTTCGTCCTCGAGGAGACAGGGATGGACGTCGTCGAGGCAGACCTCCTCCTTTTGATCGCGCGGTTCGTCGACGATCTCGGGGACCTGGTCGCGGCCGCCCGCGAACGGGGCTTCCAGGCGCTGGTGGAGGTCCACGACGCCGACGAACTCGAGGACGCCCTCGAGGCCGGCGCGGATGTCGTCGGCGTGAACAACCGCGACTTAGCGGAACTCGAGGTCGACCTCGAAACCTTCGAGAGGGTGGCACCCGAAGTGCCCGAGCACGTGACGGTGATCGCCGAAAGCGGGATCGCCTCGCCGGCGGACGTCCGTCGGATGCGTGCGGCGGGTGCGGACGCGTTGCTCGTCGGCAGCGCGATCATGGACCACGGCGGCGAGGGCGACGTCGAGGCGAACACACGAGAGCTGACACGAGCGGAGACACAGATATGAGCGAGAGCACATTCGGCAGTTACGGCGGACAGTACGTACCCGAGGCGCTGATGCCGGCGGTACAGGAACTCGAGGACGCCTACGAGCGGTACGTCTTAGAGAACGAGGACGGCTTCATGGACGAGTTTCGCGAGCGCCTGCGCGACTTCGGGGGCCGGCCCACGCCCCTCCAGCGAGCCGAGCGGTTGAGCGACCGCTACGGCCGGGAGGTCTACCTCAAACGCGAGGATCTGCTTCACGGCGGGGCACACAAACTCAACAACGCCCTCGGACAGGTCCTACTCGCGAAGTACATGGGCAAAGAGCGGATCATCGCCGAGACGGGTGCCGGCCAACACGGCACGGCGACGGCGATGGCCGCCGCCCACCTCGATATGCCCTGTGAGATCTACATGGGCGCGACCGACGTCAACCGCCAGCGCCCGAACGTCTACCGGATGCGGATGAACGGGGCAAAAGTCAATCCCGTAGAGGCCGGCCGGGGCACGTTGAAAGAGGCGATAAACGAGACGATGCGTGACTGGGCGACCACCGTCGAAACGACCCACTACGTCATCGGGAGCATCGTCGGCCCCCACCCGTTCCCGAAGATGGTCCGGGACTTCCAGAGCGTGATCAGCGAGGAAACCCGCGAGCAGATCGACGAGCAGGTCGGACGGCTCCCAGACAGCGTCGTCGCCTGTGCCGGCGGCGGCTCGAACACGATGGGGACGTTCCACGCGTTCGTCGACGATGAGAGGAGCGCGAAGCGTAGCTCCGCGGATGACTCGAGCGGTGAGCAACGCGAACCGCGAGAGCACGTTTCCCTCTACGCCGTCGAGGCCGGCGGCTCGAGTCTCGCGATCGACGAAGCGGAGGGGCTCGCACCGAACTCCGCGACGCTGTCGACGGGCACCGACGGCGTCCTCCACGGGGCGATGACGAAGCTCCTCCAGAGCGACGACGGCCAGATCATGGAATCTCACAGCGTCAGCGCCGGCCTAGACTACGCCGGCGTCGGCCCCGAACTCTCCTATCTCGTCGACGCCGGCCGGGTCACGCCCGTCAACGTCGACGACGAGGACGCGCTCAACGCCTTCCACCGCCTGTCGACCCTCGAGGGCATCATCCCCGCCCTCGAGACCGCCCACGCCTTCGGATACCTAGAACGGGCACACGAGGACCTCGGGGAGTTGATCGTCGTCAACGTCTCCGGACGCGGCGACAAGGACCTAGAAACCGTCCTCGAGGAAACCGAGAAACGCGACCTCGAGGCCGCACCCGAGATAGAGGTGTTCGGCCCGTGAGCGGGATAGAAACCGCCATCCGCGAGAACAACCCCGCGCTCATCACCTACGTCACTGCGGGCGACCCCTCCCTCGAGGACACCGAAGCATACGTCCACGCCCTCGATCGCGGCGGGGCGGACCTGATCGAACTCGGCTTGCCTTTCTCCGAACCCATCGCGGAGGGGCCGACGATCCAGGCGGCGATCAACCGTGCCTTGGAGGCCGGCACGACCCCCGAGAGTTTTTTCGACCTCGTCGCCGACCTCGAGACCGAGGCACCGTTGCTGGTGATGACCTATTATAATATGATCTTGCAGTACGGCTCCGAACCCGACCCGGAGCCGTTCGTCGAACGGGCCGCCGGGGCCGGACTCGCGGGGATCATCGTCCCCGATCTGCCCGCCGAGGAGGCCGGGCCGCTCCGGGAAGCCTGTGACGAGTACGGGCTCGACCTCGTGTTCATCGTCGCGCCGACGACCGGGGGGGAGCGACTCGATCGGATCATGTCACGGGCGACCGGCTTCGCCTACGTCCAGGCCCGGCTGGGCACGACCGGCGCGCGTGCGAACGTCTCCTCTGCGACCCACGAGAGCCTGGCCCGCCTCGAGGAGTATGACGTCCCCAAAGCCGTCGGCTTCGGGGTCAGCAAGGGTGAACACGCGACCGAAATTATCGAAGCGGGTGCCGACGGGGTCATCGTCGGCAGCGCGTTGATCGACATCATCGCGGAGAGCGACACGCCGGCGGCGGACCTCGAGGCGAAAGCCCGCGAGCTCAAAGCGGGTGCACTCGAGGGGGTAGACGCGCCGGAACCAGAACAGCCATAACGGATAGCTTGCTAGTACCTCTCAAAATGAACACTGGAACCAGCGCACGACTCGAGCGAATCGGTACGGACGGCAAATACCTCATCGTCCCGATGGATCACGGGATCACCCTGGGAGCCGTAGACGGGCTCTTGGATATCGAATCGACGATCGACGGGGTGACTCGTGGCGGGGCCGACGCCGTCCTCACACAGAAGGGGATCGCCCCGCGAGTCCACCCGAACAAAAACGATAAAGGCTACATCGTCCACGTCAACGCCTCGACGACGATCGGCCCGGACGAGAACGACAAACGGGTCACCAGCACGGTCGAGGAAGCGATCCGCGTCGGGGCCGACGCCGTCTCCCTGCACATCAACGTCGGCTCGACCTACGAGCCAAAACAGCTCGAGGACCTCGCCGAGTTGACCGCCGACGCCACACGCTACGGGATCCCCGTACTCGCGATGGCCTACGCCCGCGGTCCTGGCGTCGACGGCACCGATCCCGAGGCACTCGGCCACGCCGTCCGACTGGCCGAGGAAGCCGGCGCACACATCGTCAAGACCGGCTACAGCGGCGACGCCGGGAGCTTCGAACACGTCGTCGAGTCGACGCGCCTGCCCGTCGTCATCGCCGGCGGCTCGAAAGGAACCGACCGCGAGACCATCGAGATGGTTCGCGGTGCCATGGACGCCGGCGGCGCAGGCGTCTCGATGGGACGCTCGATCTTCCAGCACGACGATCCCGAGGCGATCGCACGCGCCGTCTCCGCGGTTATCCACGAGGACGCAGAGACCGACGAGGCACTCGAGACCGCGGGTCTCGCCCTCGAGGCCTGAGCGTCGACTGACTCCGTCCTACTGTTCGTCCTCGAGCCGAAATCCGGCAGGGAGTGGCTACGGTATTCTATTGGCGAGGTCCAGTGGGTCTTCCTCGAGGAGGCGATCGACGACCGCCGAGCCGACCCGCGCGGCGTTCTCTGTCGCGAGCTCGAGACACGCCGGTGACCCCTCGAAACTGTCCTCGACGGACTGATCGGGTGCGGGCCGGTCGTAGTTGGCGACGGCGCGAACGCTCAGGAACCGTTCGCCGAGGCCGAAGCGCTCGAGTGTGGTCATCGTCGCGGCGTCTTCCATCTGGGTGGTCACGAACCCCTCGAGGTCGTACCGTCGACACAGCCACTCGACGTCCGCCGCGAGGTCGGCCCCGTGCCAGAACTCGTCGCCGGTGACCGTCGGTCCGACGCCGACGGTCGGGGACCGCTCGGTCGCCTCGGGGTACTGACGCTGGTACTCGGGGGCGGCCTCGTTCTCGGCGAGGTCGACGCCGCTTGCGGCCCGCCGGGCGACCTCGAGCAGGTCGTCGTCGACGTGGTGGACCGACTCCTCGGGGTCGTACGCGAGGACGTCGATCGGCGGGC
>LKNC01000025.1 GCA_001564255.1 Natrialbaceae archaeon Tc-Br11_E2g1 | reverse complement strand
CTGATCCGATGATGTCCGACTCCCCCCGTACCTACCCCGACGAGACCGTCTGTGGGTTTCCCGTGCCGCCGTCTACCTTCGACGATCGCGAGTGTCGGGACCTCGAGGTCCGGGCACTCGTCGAAGACGACGAAACCGACGTCGAGGCCCTCGTCGAGATGTACACGGCGTTCGATCCCGAAGACCGTGCACAGGGGATCCCACCGAGCGGTGAAAAGCGCATTCGCGACTGGCTCGACACGCTCCTCGCTGGCGGGGTAAACGTCGCGGTCTGGCACGCCGACGACCTCGTCGGCCACGCCACGCTCGTCCCCGAGGCCACCGATCCCGATCCCGCGGAGTTCGCCGAGGTCGAGTGGGAACTGGCGATCTTCGTCCTCCGGGAGTACCAGGGGGCCGGGATCGGAACGGAACTGCTCGAGCACCTGCTCGGGTACGCCACGGAACGCGGGATCGAACGGGTGTGGCTTACTGTCGAACGCTGGAACACCGCCGCGATCTCCGTTTACGAATCGGTCGGCTTCGAGATCTGTGGCTCCGAGAGCTTCGAACAGGAGATGGCGATCGTCCTCGAGCCCTAGGCCTCCCAGTTTTCGACCCGTACTCGCTCGCCCTCGGGGATCCCCTCCCGGGACTCCTCGACGATCACCCAGCCGTCGGCGAGTGCCACACTCGAGAGCACGCCAGAGCCACTGGCCCGCGTCGGCACTGCCACACACTCTCCGTCCCGGTCCTCGAGGGCGACCCGCGCGAACGTCCGCGTTCCGGGTTCACTCGGGATCTTGCGCTCGAGACGTGCCTCGACGGTCGGATGGGACTCCGGTTCGGTGCCCTCGAGCCACCGCAGGACCGGCCGGAGGAACTGGACGGCGTTGACGATACAGGCGACCGGATAGCCCGGAAGCGCGAGGACGGGCGTCTCCTCGACGATCCCGAGACAGACGGGGTGGCCGGGTTTGAGCGCGACGCCGTGGACGAGCACCTCGCCGAGGTCGTCGATGACCTCCGGTAAGAGGTCGCGCTGGCCCACCGAAGAGCCCCCCGTCGTGACGACGACGTCTCTCGTCAGGTCCCGTTCGATCGCCACCCGCAGGGCGTCGAAGTCGTCGGTCACGATGTCGCGATAGGTCGCCTGCCCACCCCACCGCTGGACCATCCGCGAGACCGTCAGCCCGTTGGTCTCGATCACCTCGCCGGGGTCGGGGTCTGTCTCGACCAGTTCCTCGCCGGTCGGGATCACTCCGACCGTCGGCCGTTCCCTGACCGCGACTTCCTCGAGGCCGACCGACCGCAAGAGTCCGAGGTCCGAGGGGCGAAGCCGGTGACCCGGGTCGTACAGCCGGGCCCCTTCCGAGACGTCCTCGCCGGCCGGCGCGACGTTTTCGCCCTCGGCGACGGCGTCTTTGACCTCGAGTTCACCCGTCGCCTCCAGGGCCTCGACGTGTTCGATCATCACCACCGCGTCCGCCCCGCCGGGGACCTCGCTGCCGGTGTGGACCCGGACGGCCGTCCCGGGATCGACCCGTCCCTCGCCGACCTGGACGACCTCGGGGGAGCGTTCGCTCGCCCCGAAGGTGTCCCGTGCACGCACGGCGTAGCCGTCCATCGCCGCCCGCTCGTAGTGGGGGACGTCACGTGCGGCGAGGATCGGTTCGGCGAGTACCCGTCCGTCGGCGGCCTCGAGGCCGACCCGTGTCGACTCGACCGTCCGGGAGACGGCCTCCCGCAACGTTTTCTGTGCCTTTTCGACGGCTGTTCGCGATCTGAACCCTGACCGTTTTCGGTCGCTGTCGGCTCCGTCCATACCGGAGAGTCACGTGGCAGGGAGGAAAAACGTGCGGGAGCGGACTCACCGCCAACGTCGGTCTACGACGAACACGGCCGCCGCGACGGCGAGTGCGACGACGGCGACCCACCTGTCGGCGGAGACGTACCACCCCGGCGTGGGCGGCCGAGCGGACGAGACGGGGTAGAGATACAGGTTCGTGAGCGCGTCGCCGTCGGCGTACCGTTGTGGGAAGTCGACGATGAGGTGCGAGAGTGCACCAGCGAAAAGCACCAGGAACGCCCGGCGCTGGTCTCGTCGGCGCACGAACAGCGTCGCCCCGATCGCCGAGAGCAGCAGGGCCCCACCGACGGTGTGGAGACCGCCCCAGTCGAAGGCGACGCCCGTGAAATCGGTCACTCGCTCGGCGGGAACGACCAACGCGAGCCGGTTGAGATCGGGGAGGACCGACCCGACCATCCCGACGGCCACCCACCGCTCGTCGAGCCACTCGAGGTACCACCCCGCGGCGGTAAAGAGCGCGTACGCCACCAGGACGTGGGTCAGCAACTCAGCCATCCCTCTCACCCCGCGGGGAGAACCCGAGGCGTCGCAGATCGATCGTCCAGTGGTGACGGAAGTAGCCCGCGGCCAGGAGACCGCCGAGAACGGACGTTCCGTACACGTACGCCCGGTCCCCGTCGTTTCGGTAATCGATCACGACTTCCTCGGCGGTTATCGCGGTCGAACCGCCATCGAGCGTGCCGTAGACCTGGATATCCGAACCGGGCTCGACCGCCTCGAGGCTCGCCGGGTCGCCCGAGTTCACCTCGACCTCACTGGAGTCGACCTGGACCGTCATCGAAGCCGTTTGGTCGTCTACTGCTATGACCTCCGCGAACACGAACGCCTCCTCGCCGTCGTGTGCCGCCGGGTTCGTCGCGACGTCGGCGCCACTCGTAATCTCCCAGTGGTCCGCTGTCGCGTATCCCACACACAATCCGAACGTGGCGATCAACAAGACCGCGAGTGCGACGACCCGATAGCTCGCGTTCATACGCGACTGACTGTCCCAGAACCTGAACAATATACCGTTTGCGTCGCTGTCAGAACGTTCGTCCGGCAGAGAGCCGCGTGTACGCGGCTCGAACAGCGATCTCCGCCAGTAAAAACTGTGAACGAAGTGAACAGTTTCAGTCCTCGTCGACGATCACTTCGACGGGTTCGTCCTCCTCGGGTTCGTCCCCGCCCGTCCCCTTCTGCTCTTGCCAGAGCAACGCGCCGGCGATGCCCACGACGATCCACGACCGCCAGTTGGCCAGGTTCAGCGTGTAGCCGACGCCGAAGGGTTTCTCGACGAGCATTCCCTCGCCGGGTTTCCAGTGCGACGAGAGCATCCGCCCGAGGCTCGGTCGTTCGAAGTTGTACGGGATTCCCAGGATCTCTCCTGAAGTGGGTTTATCGTCCATACTCGAGGATACAGGCCCCTGTAATAAATGCGTTATGTGCTCCTCCGGACGGCGTGCTCACCCTCCGACGTACCGTCCCCGCCCCTCGACGTCCGCGAGTCGTTCGAGGACTCGGTCCTCGCCGACCTCGAGGTACCCCTCACGGAACACATCACGTAGGCTCGTGGGATCGTCGGCCGTCCCGACGAGGCTTCCCTCGAAGACGTGTAGGTCCATCGCGTAGTCCTCGACGTGGTCCGTGTGATAGCCCAGCCCGAAATCGATGAGATAGGTCCTGTCGGGGCCGACACGGACGTTCCGGGTCGTCGGGTCGCCGTGGACGACGCCCGCCCGGTGGATCCGCGCGAGGTGACGACCGACGTCGCGGACGCTCTCGGAACGCAGCCGTTCGCGCAGCTCCGCGTCGCCGACGTACTCGAACTCGAGGCTCGCTTCGGTGGTGTCGACGTCGTAGACGACGGGCGTCGGGACGCCCTCACGGCGGGCGAGGCTGGTCAGGCGGGCCTCCAGCGTCGTGCGCTCGCGCCTGAGGCGGGCGTCGAGGTCGGGGTGACGGTAGGTTTTGGGCAGGCGACGCTTGGAGACCCGCCCGCGCTCTGGCTCTAGGTCGACGACCGCCTCGGCACCGCGGATCCGGTCGCCTTCCTGACCGAGGGTCACGTCTTCCCCATCGCGCCATGTGACGGGTACTTCGTCCGGCCGGAAATCCGGATTCACGTTCGACGCTTCGAGTGCGAGGGTGTCCCCTGCCTCGTACATCTTCGCACCCAACACGGCGATCATGCCGGCGTTGTCCCGCAGGAAGCGCGGCTCGGGGGCGTGGAACTTCGCGCCGCGTTGGTCACACATCCCCGCTAGCATCTCCCGGAGGCGGGCGTTCTGTCCGACGCCACCGCCGAGGACGAGTTCGTCGCTGCCGGTAAGCGAGAGCGCCCGTTCTGTGACCTCGGTGAGCATCCCGAAGACGTTCTCCTGGAGGGAGTAACAGACGTCCTCGATGGGGACTCCCTCGTCGGAGGCCTGCTTTGTGGCACTCATGATGCCCGAAAACGAGAAGTCCATCCCCTTGACGACGTAGGGGAGATCGACGTACTCGCCCTCCCTCGCGGCCTCCTCGACTTTCGGCCCGCCGGGGTGAGACCAGCCGACGTGGCGGGTGAACTTGTCGATCGCGTTGCCGACGCCGGTGTCCATCGTCTCCCCGAGCATCCGGTAGCGGCCGTCACGGTAGGCAAGCAGGTGGGCGTTCGCCCCGCTTGCGTTCAGACAGACCGGCGAGTCGAATTCGGAGGTGTGACGGCCGATCTCGAGGTGGGCGACCATGTGGTTTACGCCGACGAGGGGGACCTCGAGGCGCTGTGCGAGCGCCCGGGCGGCGGTGGCGACGATGCGTAGACAGGGTCCGAGCCCGGGACCCCGCGAGAAGGCGACGGCATCAACAGGCGACGCCTGTTGGCCCGCGGAGGTCCGCTCGGCGAGCCCTTTGGCGTGCTCGAGTGTCGCCTCCACCACCTGCGGGATCGCCTCGTGCATGTGTTCGGCGGCCTCACGCGGGTGAATGCCGCCGCGTTCCGGTTGGTAGGCGTCGGATTCGATGAAAACGGAGTCGGCCTCGGAATCGTACACGGCGGCGCTTGCCGCCCACGCTGTGCCCTCGATTCCGAGGACGCGTGTTCTACGGCTCACGGCTCCTCATCGGTCGCCGTTCGCTCGTTCGGTGCATCTCGTTACGCTCGATCCACCGCGGTTCGCTCACGGGCTACGCCCGTTCGCGTTTTTTCGATGCTCCTCGTCCGCACTCGGCGCATCGCTATTCCCAGTTAGTGTAGCCGCATTTCCCACAGTGGGTGCGGTCGCCGTGGTCGGCGAGGAACGTATCGCCACAGCGGGGACACTGCTCGCGGTCGGTCGAGCCGTCGTCGTTGTAGATTTCGTGGCGCGCCATCTATGCTTCCTCCGCTTTGGCCTCCGCCTCTTCGTCGGCGGCGATCTTGTTACGCTCGAGCATGTGCTCCTGTTCGACGTCGGTCGCGTGGTCGGCCGTCTCGTAGACTTTCGCGTAGCCGACGGTCTTGCGCATGCCGAACTTGGTGTCGAGTTTGCGGATGACGACCTCGTCGGCGTCTTTGTTCAGTTTCGCGGCCAAGCTGTCCCGAACCTGCAGACGGGAGGGGGTCGCTTCGTCGTGGGTTAGTTCGAACGTGACGTCCGTCCTGTGCAACATGGGGTTTTCGTCTTCGGAGAGTATGTCGACGTCCATGATATCACTCAGTTACCCTACTATCCCCTCGTAGCGTGTAAAAGGATTTCGAACCGGCACCCGTCCGTTCGATCGGTTTCCTCGCCCACTCGCCCGGGTTCCCAGACAGTTCCACTCGACGGCCTCCACGTCGCTCGCCGTGGGTGCTGTCCACACCCGTTCTAACGTCATCACCGTTCCTAGAGGTTTCCCCGGAGGTGAACCTCGTCGTCGGTGATCTCCTCGATGCTCCCCTCGTCGAGGGGATGGGCGTCGGCCGTCACCTCCCCCCAGCCGAGTTTGGCCTTTATCGTCTCGGCGAGAGTCGGGTCGGGTTCGACGTACCCACGCCCGTCGTCGGTCACCCCGACGATCCGCCCGACTTCGGTCCCGTCGGTGTTGTACACGCGTTTCCCCTCGTCGCCTTCCTCGAGTGTCCTTTTCGGCATGGTTCCGGTCAGGTACCGATGGGTCCATAAAAACGCCCGTTGCCATTAAAACGGAGAAACCGTTCCCGGAAAATGGCCACTGTTACCACACTTCGTGTCCCGTCACGCGTTCGCCGACTGTGAGTACCGACGTCCTAGGACTCACCCGAGCGTGGTCGGGGTCGACGGCGACGAATCCCGACCTCCGTTCGCTCTAGAGACCGTCCGTTTCCGACCCGTAACGGAACCGTTATTCGGGTAGTCGCGTATTATCCTTCGATCAGATGAGCGGCCGCCTCCCGACCGCAGCCCCGCTGGCCGATCCACGCGCCGACTCCAGGTATCTCCGCCGTCTACGGGGTGGGGACAGCGACGTCTTACTCGTCGGCGTCGTTCACGACCACCCCGCGAGTGTCGCCCGCGTCAGGCGCTACTCGCGTCGGGGACCGGAGACGCAATTACCTACCGCGACGATCTGCGGGAGGCGTGTATGGTCGATCGCCTCGAGGACCTGCGTTCACGCGGGACCGTCGTCGCCGTCGTCGGCGTCGACCACCTCGAGGGCCTCGAGGCCGGACTCTCCGCTCGGAACGGTTGATACTGTCGGTCGTACCGGTCGTCGGACAGTCACGGGGCGTAGGGCGGTTCGATCAGGATCTCGCCGTCGGCGTGGACGGTGACCCGGTGGCCCTGGATCATAAACGAGAGCATCCCGTCGGTCCGTGGGGTGCCGTCACCGCGCGGGCGAAAGAGTCGATTGAGAGCGTCGGGGTCGACGCTGTCGTAAAGGGAAAAATCACAGTCGGTCACGTTGACGCCCATACACTCCGCGAGGGCGTGGACGACCGTCTCGCTTAATCTCGCCGTGCCGTCGGGGTCGTGGCAGGCTCTGTACACTGCCGGGGGGTTGTGTGGGTCGTCAGCGGGAGTACGTTCGTGCATGGCCGTTCGCGTCTTCGACGAATGGCGCTTTCGGGTTATAAACGTAACTGTGTGTTACCGTTGAAAAACGTTTGGTATACTGCCCGAAAAGACGACTATCAGCCGAATATACTAGTTTCAGTGAGAGTTTCACGATATCCTGGCTGTCCCCTCAACGGAGCGTCGAGATACAGTTCCAACAGTACGTAAACGTCCGGTCGGCGTCGTTCGGGGCCCCACAGTGTGGACAGGAAACGCTCTCGCCGTCGACGTCGTGGTCGTGATCTTCCGTGGACGGGTAGCCGTCGGGACCCGCGGAGTAGGGGACCCCCGTTCCGCTCCCGTCGGTCAGTGACGGCGGGGGCGTTCGACCGTCGTTCTCACGCCCCTCGTCGCCCTTGCGGTTCGCGTAGAAGGTGTACACCACCAGGTGGAGGAGGGCGAACAGGATCAGGTACGCGACGAGCCAGCCCCAGAGCTCCATCGGCGTGGTATACGGTCTCGAGGCACTTGGCTATTCCCCGCTCCGTCGGTCCGCTGGACCGTCACGACGACCGAACGGAGTTACCGGGGTGACTCGAGGTCGCGGCCGAACTCGTCGAAGGTCTCTACGTTCTCGGGGAGGTCGTACTCGATGCGCCGTCGCTCCTGTCGGTTGACGCCCGCTTTCTCGAGTGGCGTCGCGACCGACTCCCAGCCGGGTTTGATCTTGACGCTTTCGGCTGGCATCCCGACGGCGATGTGGTGGGCGGGAACGTCGTTTTGAACGACGCCGCGCGCGCCGACGATGGCGTTCTCGCCGACCTTACAGCCCGCCCGGACGATCGTGTCGTTGGTGAGTCTGACGTCGTCTTCGACGATCGTGTGGTAGTTGCGGACTTCGGTCTGGTCGACGACGTCGTGGTCGTGGCTGTAGACGTTGGCCCCGTCGGAGATCGAGACCCGATCGCCGATCGTTAACCTGCCGCGGTCGTCGAGGTGGACGTCGTCGTGGACGACGACGTTGTCGCCGACGGAGATGTTGTGGCCGTAAGTGAACGTAATACCCTTGAAAAACCGGCAGTCGTCGCCACACTCCGCGAAGAGGTGGTCGGCGAGCATCCGTCGAAAGCGCAGGGCGAACTCGACGTTGTCGGCGATCGGGAGGCTGTCGAACTGCCGCCAGAGCCACTGGAGGTGTTTCGACCGTTTGAACGCCTCCTCGTCTTTCTCGGCGTAGTACTCGCTCTCGAGGGTCGTGTTACACGGGTCGTAACTGCGCAACCGCACGCGTTCTGCGGGCGAGACGTCCTCGCCGGCTTCCAGCCGTTCGTAAGCGTCCCGATCGCCCGAGAGATCGAGCAAGACGTCCTCGACGACCGAGCAGGTGTCCTCCCCACTCGAGAGCCGCCGATCTACCTCCGACACGAACTCCGTCATCCCCCTCTCGGCCTCCGCAGGGAGCGAGACGTACCGCTTTGTCATACCCTGTCGTTACTGGTGCGGAGTTGATAGGGGTTCGGTTGTCCGCTCCCGACTACCGCCTCTCGGAGCGTTCACTTCGAGAGTGCACGCTCGACCGCCCCGGCGACGCTCCGGGCTTTCTCCGCGAGCGCCTCGGAAACGTGTCCGTCCTCGAGGGCGGCCTCGAGTTCGTCCTCGTCGACGACCTCGACGGTGGCGTCGGGTCGGCGGACCACGTCGACGTAGAGGTCGACGTAGCGGGCACAGTCGGGGAACAGTTCGACGGGCGTACAGACGTTGACGTAGGTTCCCTTGCTCTCCCCGTCTTCGCTTCTGTAGGTCGTCGGGTACCACCACCGTCCCTCCCGAAGTTTCGTCACGGCGACGTCGCCCGCCTCCCTGGGCGTTCCGAGCGCGTCGTAGCTGCCGGAGCCGCGAATTTCGCGCTCTACGGTCACCTTTCCCTCCGGATCCCAGTCGGTGACCTCCCCGCGCCCGAGGCTGATCAGGCGGCCGTCGGGCTTGCCGTGGGCGAGTTCGAGGCGATCGCCCGCCTCGGGGCCGAACTTCCGGGCGACGACCTCGAAGGGAAAGTCGCCGTCCTCGAGCCCCCCGCCACAGACCGCCTCGGCGAAGTCCACGGCCGCACTCGCCGTCCTGTCGGCGGCTTTGATCCGGTGGTGGCCGGCCATCGTGATCTCGACCGCCCGGCGCGACTCGTCGAGGGCCCCCCGGGACTCGCGGCCGAACCAGAGCCACGCCGTTTCCCCCGTGGAGGCGACCTCGCGTGGGTCGCCGGGGACGTCCGCAGCGTCCACTGCGGCCTCGAGGGCCCGCGCCCGATCCACAGCCCGCTCTAGGGCCTCGCCCATCGCCTCGAGGTCGGCCCCGGCGGCGGCGTGTCGCCAGCGGACGCCCCAGCCGTCGGGCACCTCGGCGGAGAGTAAGTCGGTCATCCCCACGAGTTCGGCGGCTCGGTCGCCGTTTCCCGCCGCGGAGATCCCCTCTCGACCACGCGAGAGGATCACGAGTCCGCCCTCGACCTCGAGGGTGGGGCTGACGAGCGGGCGGTCGTCGTCCCACGGAGGGGTCGGCTCCCGGACCTGAACGCGGTAGCGATCCCCGGTGTCGACGTAGCCGTCGACGTCGTCGTACTTGAGGTAGCCCCGCCGGCCGTCACCGAGGTCGACGACCGCGCCCCTGCCGCCTTCGGCCTCTATCACTTCGGCGTCGAAGACCGCGCCGGCCGGTGTGTCGGCGTCCCAGCGGAACGTATCGATCGCGAGGTCAGCGAGCTGTGTGGCGACGGCTTCGACGCCCGCAGGGTCCCCGGAGACCGAGACACCCTGTCTGTCCCGCGTGGTCTCGACCGTCACTGCCGACGGGGAGATCGGGAACTCCTCGTCGAACCGCTCTCTGATCGGATCGGAGGCCTGGACGACCGCACAGTCGTCGTTGAGCAGGTGGGTCAGTGCCGTCGTGTAGATTCCCCTGACGCGAACGGTGGTCACGGGAGGACCACCTCGGAGCGCCGCGTTCGTCGTCGGTCGGCGGACATAGGGGGCCGTTCGGATGGCAGGGGTTTGTCGGTTCCGAGTCGTCTTCCCCGATGGGAGCCGCCGTAGTTCGTTACCGGTTGTCGTTCGGACTGGGTGCGCTCACCGGTGAAACGGTATACCGCTCCGTATCAGCGCACCCAGTTTGGAACCCACGCATACGTCTCCGGGTCGAACTTCGCCCAGACGAAGATCGCGGGTGGAAGCGCGATAATCGAGGCGGCGAACGAGTAGAACACGCTGATACCCATCAAGAAGCCGAAGTCACCGAGGACGGGCGTGATCGCGAGTGCGAGAGCTCCTGTCCCCGTCGACGTGGTGAGCATACTCCCGGTAAGTGCACCACCAGTGCCGACCAGCGTCGTGTTCAACGCCTGTGAGACGTCAGTCGAGTCACCGAACTCGTCGGTAAACCGGGCTGTCGTGTGGACGGAGTACGCGATTCCGATCCCGATCGAGATCGAAAGGATCGTCGCCGTCAATGCGTTCAGTGGCATCCCGAGGAACCGCATCGTCGCGATCAGTGCCGCGACGGCGATCACGATCGGGATCACGTTCACGACACCCAACAGGGGCTTGCGCTCGAGGATCCCATACGAGATGACGAGGAAAACCCCGGTCAGCCCGATGGCGACGATAAGCCCCTGGATCGCCGATTCGAAGATCATGGTACTGATCGCATCGAAGATCACGATCTGTCCGGTCGCCGTCGCCGAATAGCGGAACTGTTCGGCGAACTCGGAGGCGTCCGCTGTAACCTCCGCCTGGGACGCTTCGGCGTCGATCGAATACTCAATCTGTGTACTTCGCCGGTCTTCCGTGAGATACTGATCGACTGAGACCTGTGGTGACTGTTCTAACTCGGCGTAAATCCGATCGAGGTTCCGGTCGGGTACCCCGTCACCGGTCCGATCGTTCCGGTCGACTAACCGTGCGAACTCCTCGTCTTGGTCGGCGAGGGTGTTGATCACCGTGAGGACACTCTGTCCATCGGCGTTGCCACCCGGTCCAACCGCGAGACTCTCCGTCGGGTTTTCCTCAGGCGTTGTCAGTTCCGTCAGCGTAAAATCGTCCTCGAGTGGCCCCTCGATATAGATGGTGACCGTTTCGTCCTGGTTTGCCTCGAAGCGATCCTCGAGGATATTGATCGTCTCGGTGACGGTATACTCACCGGGTGCGAACGGTTCCGGGATGTACTGTACGTACGCCGCCTCCTCTTCAGGCGGGAGGAAGTCCTCCTCGTCGAACGTCGTGTCCACGCCAGCGCCGTAGCCGGCCATCGCCCCACCGAGGACCAACAGAACGACGACGACGGCCAGCGGCGCTCGCTTGCTGAGGTTCGCAGGCATCGCCAGAATCCGCCCGAGTGCCGAGTCTTCCGATGCGATCGGCGTCGAGTTGAACTCCGGAATGCCGACCCGGTCACGGAACCGGTCGACCTCGAGTTTCGCAGCAGGGAGGAAAAAGCCAAAGATCACGAACGTAAAGACGATCCCCACACTGGAGACGATCCCGAGATTCCGGATCGGCTCGAGATCCGAGATAATGTTCGCCCCGAAGCCGAACGCGGCCGTCGCCGTGACGATAATGAACGCGATACTCAACTGGTCCGTCGCGGTTTCCATCGCCTGAACCGGGTCGAACCCCTGAATGGTTTCCTCACGATAGCGGTTGATGATGTGAATCCCGAAGTCGACACCGACGGCGAGCAACAGGACGGGCACGGAGATCAGTTGCTGATCGAACGGAATCCCGGAAAAGCCGAGGAAGCCGAACGTCCAGACGATCGTCATCAACAGCGCTAATAGGCCAAGCGTGAGGTCGATCGGGTCGCGGTAGGCGACGACGAGAAACCCAAGCAACAACGCCAACACGACCGGGAGCACGATCGCCATCGAGTCGCCGATTATGTCCTCGAACTCCTCGTTGATGATCCCACCGCCGAACGCGCGGATGTCGGTCGGCTCGTCACTGGCGATGTCGTCGACTGCCGTCTGAATTCCCTGGAGGTCCTCGGTACTGTCGAACTCCGGTGGCACGTCGTGTGAGATAGTCGTCACGGACGCCGACGCCTCGAGGGAGTGTTCGTTGAAGTTATCCGAGACGAGCATCGTAAAGCCCGGTTGTTCGCTGACTTCCCGAATCGCCCGGCGTATCTCACTCTCGGAAGCCTGTTCGACGGCACGGCGCTGGTCGACAGCCGACTGTGCAGTCGGGTCGAGCGACTGTGCGATGAGGACGGCCGGGCCAGCCGTCTCTTCGGTGTCCACCCGAAGCTCGGGGCGCTCTTCGACGCGCTCGAGTACCCGCAGGGTGTGTATCAGCTCCTGTTGGGAGAGGACGTTCCCTCCAGTGTGGATCAGTTGTGTGCTCTCACTGTCGGCAGTAAACGGATCTTCGAACTCCTCGTTGACCGCGTCGAACGCCTCCTGTTCTGGGATATCCTCGGTAAAGGACTCAGTCGCGTCCGCCTCGGTCGTAATCGCGGTCATCCCGCCGGCGAAGACGGCCGTCAACAGGAGAAACACAGCAACGACTGTTCGTGGCCGGTCCACGATGAGGTGGTTTAGCTGGGCTGTCGCCTCCTCTATCCGCTCGCCCAGTTGGGTCATCTATGACTGTCTCTGCCGGTAGGCGTATCCAACGGCTCCAAGCCCTGCAAGCGCCAGCGATCCAACCACGACAGTCGAGACAGGGAAGCCACCCTCACCGTCGACGACATCGATCGCGACACGAGTCGTGTCGGACATCTGGCTTCGATCGCGCTCGTCGTCATACCGGAAGTCAAAGGAGATTGGGTATGTCTTGGCAGTCGCAGAACTCTCAGCCTCCAGTTCGAACGTCATCGTCGTCGATTCACCCGCCTCGAGTGACTCGACGAACGCCTCGTCGTCATCGCTGTCGAGTGGGTCGTCCGCAAAGAGGCGTGCTTCGACGTCACTGACTGTTTGATCGAGGTTGTTCGTCACCTCGACATCGACCAGCTTTGTCTCGCCGGCTTCGATCTCGCGGTCTTGGACGTCGACGATGAACTCATCACGCTGTTCGAGAACCGTCGTCGTGAGTTCGACGTCCTCGTAGGACCGGTGTTCGAGGTCGGCATTACGATACTGAACGGTGACGTCGACGGCACGATCGATCGCTTCAGCTTCACGAGAGACCTCGACCGGAAGGCGGAACGATTCCTCCTCGCCGGGCTCTAACGAGCCAACGAGCACCCGGCTTTCGATCGGGACGATATTGTCCGATTCGTCCGCATAGACCAACTGCACGTTCTGTGCAGTTCGTGGGCCGGTGTTCGTCACGACACCATGGATGTCCCCGTCTTCACCGACCTGCAGGGTCGACTCAACGTCCCCGAGGTCGAACCTCTGTTCTTCGAGAACGTCCGTCGTGAGTTCGACGTCCTCGTAGGATCGCTGTTCGAAGTCCTCGTTGCGATACTGAACGGCGACGTCGACGGCCCGATCGGTCGCTTCGGCGTCAGGAGTGACCTCGACCGGAAGGCGGAACGATTCCTCCTCGCCGGGCTCTAACGAGCCAACGAGCACCTGGTCTTCGATCGGGACCATCGTCCCAGATTCGTCCGTATAGGCCACCTGCACGTTCTGTGCAGTCCGTGGACCGGTGTTCGTCACGACGCCACGGATGTCCCCGTCTTCACCGACCTGCAGGGTCGACTCGACGTCCCCGACGGCGAACGCCTGTTCACCGGCAGGGGCCAGGTTCAGCCGCTCGGATCGGGGTTCCTGTTCGATCCCCTGTTCGTCCTCGTAGTTCAACTCGACGTCGATCGCTCTGAGCTCTTCGCTCGCTGACTCGTCAACCGTCGTGGAGACGGTCACTGTCGTGGTCTCGCCGGGGGCCAGATCACCGAAGGCAAACTCCGCCGGGGCATCCGGGGACGCACCCTCGATCGAGACGCCACTCCCACCGGCCATCGACGCACGGGCGTCGTAGGCCGTCTCCGCGCCGTAGTTTTCGATTTCGATCTTCGTATCGCCGACGTCACCCGGTTGGGCATCAGTGTCGAGTACCGTCACCTCAAAGCGTGGCTCCTCGGGAACGACCACGGTGACGTCGAACGTCTGTGTCTTCGATTCCTTTCGTGCGTTCCCCGTAATCTCGGATACCGCTTCTACGTACGAGTAGTCGACCGTTACCTCGATGTCGTACTCCCCGGGTTCGAGACTCTCGGGGACCTCGAGTTGCTTGGCGACCGGGAGCGTCTCGCCGTCGGGGACCTGGCCTCCAGCAGCCTCGTTGGTACTCACGTTAAACGGTCCGGTATCCGAAATGTTTGTGGTGACCCCACGGGCGGTGAGAACACGCCCTTCGTTCTCTGGGTTCGTGCCGCCGGACTCGAGTTCACCGTCGTTCTGGAGTTCGAGTTCGATTACGGCTTCGTCGCCGGGCGTGACCTCCGGTTCCTCGAGGATGAGATCGAAATCCGGTTCGCCACGGGTCACCTCGTCACTCGGCTGGTTCGGGAGATCCGCACTCACGGGCGGTAAGAGGACCAGTATCCCCAACAGGGACCCGACGAGTACCACGAGTACGAGGCCCCGTGGCGTCCTAATCACCACCATCACCGAAACTCGACGCGCTCATCACTGACCGTTCACCGGGGTGGTAGTCGCTCATTACTCAGTACCCAGGGGAGCCCACGGTTAACACCTTTGATTGAACGTTCATTCATCACCCGGCCGTTCGGGGTGGTCGAAACTGCTCTGACCCGTTCGACTCATCGACTCCCGTGACGGTCGTGTGTAACTTAAATTCTATAAAATTTTCGATAGCATATATCACCGCGGGGCGTTTGTAGGATCGTACCAACAGATGTCCCCGCGACCTGCCACGGCCCGAGGAGGGACCCTCGAGTGAGCCGCCCGGAGTGGATCGTTCGGACGATCACGACCTACAGCAAGACCGTCCTGGTCGTGCTCTTGCTCGCAACCGTGCTCGTCGGTGCCGGCATGGGCGCACTCGAAGAGGACTCCTCGCTCGAGCAGTTCGAAAGTGACTCCCCCGAGGCCGAGGCGGCCGAATACGTCGAGGACAACTTCACCGTCGAAGACGCGGAGAACACCACGACGGTCCAGGTGATCGTCAGGGGTGACGGCGAGAACGTCCTCTCACAGGAATCGCTGATACGCTCACTCGAGTTCCAAGCGGAGATCCGTGAGACCGACTCGATCAACGTGACGCTCGTCGAGGACGATGCCATTACCGGCGTCGAGAACGTCGTCGCGACGACGCTCATCCGCGAGGAGCAGGCCTCAGGGCTCGAGGAACGCGGGGACGAACTCGAGGAGCGAAGCGAGGAGCTAAACGAAACTGCCGACGAGCTCGAAGAACGCGGTGAACGGCTGGAGGTCCGAAGCCAGGACCTCGAGGAGCGAAGCGAGGAACTCGAGCAACGGGGCGGGGGTCTCGAGGAACGAAGCCAGGACCTCGAAGAACGAAGCCAGGGCCTCGAGGACGCCGTAGACGAGATCGTCGCCCTCCAGACCCAGTACACCACGGCGACCCTCGAATACGAGGCTGGCGAGGTGAGCCAGCCCGAGTACGCGGTGCGGACGGCGACCCTCGAGAGCGAGATGGACGAGGTCACCGCGGCGGCGACGGCCGACCTCGAGCCCGACCGGGCAACCCAGTTCGAGGGGGCCGTCGCGGACCTCCGAGCGGTCCAGGACGAAATCGTCCGCCTCGAGGCCGCAGACGACGCGGACGAGGCGCAACTGGCACAGCTACGAGAGCAACGCGACGGGCTGTTCGAACAGGGGACGGCGGGCGTCTTCGCCGAGGAGTTCGACGCACTCGAGGAAGACCGCGAGGAACTCGAAGAGGACAGCGAGGCCCTCGAGGCGGCGTTCGAGGAGCTCGAAGAGGACAGTGAGCAACTCGAAGAGGACAGCGAGGCCCTCGAGGCGGCGTTCGAGGATCTCGAGGAAGACGGCGACGCTCTCGAGGAGGACAGCGAGGCCCTCGAGGAGGCCGATTCGCCGACACTCGACGAGCAACGCGAGGCCCTCGAGGAGGCGGACAGCGAAACGTTCGAGGAGACCCTCGAGGACGTCCTGAGCGACGACGATGGGGAAAGTTTCGCATTGGGGCTGATGCCGACCGACTACGAGCCGAGCTCGACGACGG
>LKNC01000024.1 GCA_001564255.1 Natrialbaceae archaeon Tc-Br11_E2g1 | reverse complement strand
GGGGCGTTGACGAGCCCCTCTCGGGACCGCCCGTGGTGACGCGATCGTGCCCGGGTGTAACGGTTCGCGAGCGCCGTTCAATTCGAAACCTTCAATTACGGGTGGACACAACGAACGAACGCGAGCGAGGTGGCACGCGACGCCACGATGTACGCCGAATCAGGGTTGGTGGTCTAGTCTGGTTATGACACCTCCTTGACATGGAGGAGGCCGGCAGTTCAAATCTGCCCCAACCCACTATTTTCGTGCCGAACGAACCCGTGAGCGACGGGAATCCTTGAAAGACGATCGGACAGTCAGGAAAATTCATCTTACGGCTTACGGGGATGAGCGGTAGGTTTTGATGCCGTGTCGGACGGTGCCGGTTCGTCGTGGTCGACCACGGTGTCCCCGTGGAGGAACTGTTTCGTCCGGTCGTCCCGTGGGCTGGTAAAGAACGTCTCCGCGTCGGCGCTCTCGACGACCTCCCCGAGATAAAGGAACACCACGTCGTCGGCGATCCGTCTCGCCTGACCCATGCTGTGAGTGACCATGACGATCGTGTACTCCTCTTTGAGGTCCTCGAGGGTCCCCTCGACGGTTTCTGCTGAAACCGGATCGAGCGCGGAGGTCACTTCGTCACACAGCAAGACCTCGGGTTCGACCGCGAGCGAGCGGGCGAGACAGAGCCGCTGGATCTGTCCGGTCGACAGTTCCGCGCCGGGGGCATCGAGTCGGTCCCCTACTTCCTCCCAGAGGTTCACCTTCCGGAGGTACTCCTCGATCAGATCGTCGAGTTCCTCCTTCGAATAGTCGCCGTGAAGCTTCAAACCGTAGGCGACGTTCTCGTAGATCGACAGCGGCAGTGCCGTCGGTGTCTGTGGAACGTAGCCCACCCGCCGGCGGATCTCCGGAAGTGGGTCGTCGGTGTCGTACAACGGCTCATCACCTAAGTAGACCTCCCCGGTGATCTCGGCGTTCGGCTGGATTTCGTGGAGGCGGTTGAGCGACTTCAACAGCGTCGACTTGCCACAGCCGGAGGGGCCGATGATGGCCGTCAGACGGTTTTCGGCGAACTCGAGGTCGACGCCGTTGACGGCTTCGACGAGTTGGTCTCCGGTGTACGTTACGGCGAGGTTTTCGGTGGTGAGTGCAGCGTCAGTCATGAGTGTCTGCCTCCTGGTGTGTAGCGTGCGTAGCGTCCGGCGAGTCGTTTCGAGACGACGATCAGTACGAGGACGGCGACGATGAGGAGAAACGACGCCGCATAGGCCTGTGCGCGCAGCTCGTCGTTGGGGGCTCTCGCGTTGTCGAAGATGAGGATCGGCAACGTCGTCGAGCCGTCGAAGGGCCCACTCGGCATCGTGTTACTCCGGCCGGCGGTAAAGAGGACGGTCGCGGCGTCGCCGATCCCGCGGGCAAAGCCCATGATGATCCCGGCGATGACACCCGGCAGAGCCGAACGCGCGGTTATCACGGCAGTCTCGAACCGTGTCGCACCGAGGCCGTAGCTGGCCTCCCTGACCGAGTCGGGCGCACCGTTCAACGCCTCGTCGGTGTAGCGGGTCATGATCGGGTACTGGAAGATCGCGATGGCGACGATCCCGAAAAAGAGGCTCGTCCGGGCACCGATCGCGATGATGACCGTCAGGACGAACACCCCGTAGACGATTGGCGGTGTCCCCCAGAGCACGTTGAGGAACATGTTCACGGCTTCGGAAAACCGCTCACTCGAGTAATCGCTCTGGAGGTAGGTCGCAGTCGAGATCGCGAGTATCGTCGAGACGACCGTCGCCGGAATAACGATGAAGAGACTCCCGACGATCGCGTGGAAGAAGCCGCCCTCGGCCTCGAGTGTGTACCGGGCTCCCGGTGGGGTAATCGCGACTGACGGGTCGGTCAAGAGAACGCGTCCGCCTCTGAAGATCGTCACGGCGACGACCAACAGCATGACGGCGACGACGAGCGCGGCCGCTCCCCGGGCGAGGAAGGCGACCAGCCACCCCTTCGCGTATCGGTCCATCAGTACTGCCACCTCCGCTTTAGACGGCGACGGGCGAGCATCGCGGTGAAGTTGAACAGCCAGACCACGACGACGAGTATGACTCCGACGAAGATCAGCGCCGACTGGGTCAGGGGCAGGGACATGAGTTCACCGAAGTCGTTGACGATCAGCGTCGGCAGGGTCTGTCCCGTCGCAAACGGCGAGTCGGGGAGTTGCATCTGGCTGCCGATGAGCATCGCGGGGACGATGGTCGCCCCGAAGACGCGCCCGAAGCCGAGCAAGACGGCGGAGAAGATGCCGGGGCCTGCCGCCCGCAACAGGACGTGTCTGATCGTCTCCCACTTCGTCGCGCCCACGCCGAGTGAGGTCTCCCGGAGTTCGTCGGGGAGTGCCTCGAGGGACTCGACTGACAGCGAGATCATGAACGGAGTGATGACGATCGCCATGACGAGACTGACGGTGAAGATCCCGAGACCGGTCGCGCTCGAGCCGACCGCCGGCGCGAGGTAGTCGCCGACGAACGGAACGACGACGATCAGCGCGACCAGCCCGAAGATGACACTCGGAATGGCGGCGAGGACGTCGATGAACGACGAGACGAGCCTCTTCGTGCGCCCTTCGGCGAACTCGGCGATGTAGATCGCCGTGAGGATCGCGAGTGGCGTCCCCATCGCCATCGTGAGGGCGGTCACGTAGATCGTGCCGACGATCGCCGGCAGGAAGCCAAACTCGTTCTGTGCGGGGTCCCAGTTCGAGGAGGTCAGCAACTGAACCAGCGAGTACTCAGAGAGCAAAGGGAGTGACTCATAGAGCAACAACAGGACGATCAGGACGAACAGCGCGATCGCGAAGTAGCCGGCGACGGTGAGCCAGTAGCTACTCAGACGTTCGGTGAGCAGGCGCCGCCCGAGGCGGGGGTGTCTCCCCGATTCCGTCGATCCGTCCACCTAGATCACGGCCCCTCGGCCAACTTCTCCTGTGCCTCTTCGAGTCTGTCCTCCTCGAGTGGCACGTAGCCGTTATCGCGGACGTACTCCTGCCCGTCGGTGAGGACCCACTCGACGAAGTCGTAGGTCTCCCCGTCGAACCCCCCGTTCGAGGCGAGGAACATCTCGCGTGCCGGCGGGGCCGGGTAGATCCCCGCTTCGACCGCAACGAGGAACTCCTCGCGCGTCTCGTAGAAGTCCTCTTCCTCGGAGAGCCCGTCGCCGTCGATGTCCAATGGAATCGGGCGGATATCGCCCTCGAGTTCGCCACTCTCCAGGTCGTAGACGTAGTTGATGTTGTTGAGCGAGATGGCGTTCTCGGTGGAACCGACGGCTTCGGCGACCTGCTGGTCCCCGTTGTGGTTTCCATCCGAGAGTTCCTCGAGGTCGTTCTCGCTGTAGGAGTCGTCCTCGCCGCCGAGGAAATCGCCCCACTGTTCGTAGGCTGCAGAGGAGTCCGAACGCCCGTAGACGGTGATTTCTTCGTCGACGTCGGCGTCGACGACCTCGCCCCAGTTCGTGACCTCTCCGGTGAAGATAGCCTCGAGGTCTTCCCGGGTGAGTCCGTTCTCCTGTAACTCCTCGAGGACGGGGTTGTCGACGTTGACCGTTCCGACGACGGTGTCGATGAGCATCGGGACGGCGAACAGACCCTCGTCGATCTCCTCCTCGTAAGGGTCGCGCCCCATCATCGCGATGTCGACCTGACCGTTGAAGAGGTCCGAGACGCCAACGCCAGTGCCGCCACCGGAGATGTCGAAGGAGGCGTCGGTTTGCCCTTCGTACCGATCAGCCCACACTTCGACCATCGGGAGCGGACCGACGCCACCGGAGATTCGGACCTCGTCACCGCCGTCGCCGAACACGCCGGTACAGCCGGCGAGAGCGGTTACGGAGCCGGCACCGACGAAACTCAGCATGGAACGTCGCGAGTAGCGTTCTTGCATACAGCACCCGTTTACGGACCCCTGTTTGTAGCCCCTCTCACCCCTGCAATTCTTCCTTGTTCATCGAGATACCAGCAATACGGTCCTCGTCCTGAGCGCCAAACCCCTGGGTGACGGATATCGCCGTGCAGCGTCGTCAATCCCCGAAACGGCAGGACGGAAGCGTCTCGAGGCGAAGTCAGAGCTGAGCAGACGGGAGTCCGAGCCGGGCGTCACCGACCGCCGGCTGCCGGCACTCGCCGAGGGTCCCGGTTTTCCACGGCTAGACGCTTCACACTCCGGGTGGCAACTATTGTGACTATCTCGAGCCCCTAGAACAACACCGAAAGCAACACGAGCGAGAGCGTACTCACGATGACGAACGCGACCAGGACGACGACTGCGGGTTTCAGGCCGGTGTTCCGGAGGCCGGAAAGGCGAATCTCCGTTCCGAGACCGACGAACGCCAGAAGAAACAGCCAGTTGTATGCGTTCTCGATCGACGCCTGCTGGGCCGGCGAAAGAACGCCCACACTCGCGAGCACGACGAGGGCGAGAAAGCCGAGAACGAACTTCGGGAACTCCGCCCACAGCGTCCGCACTGACGGGCGGTTCCCGGTCCCCGACCGGGCGTAGTAACTCGCGTAGGCGAGGACGACGGCACCGATTAAGGCGTTCCGGGCGAGTTTCGTCATCGTCGCCCACTGGCCGGCGACCTCCGAGTGAGCGAAGCCGACCGCGACCACCGGCCCAGTCGAGAACATGCTGACGCCGGCCCAGATCCCGAAGACGATCCCCGACAGGCTGAGCAGATCGCCGACGATCGGATAGACGACGATCGTGATCGCGTCGAACAACAGGACTGTGGCCGCCGCGTACGCGATCTTGTCCTCGCGGGCACGGATCACCCCCGCGACCGCCACGACCGCCGACACCCCACAGATCCCGGCACCGGCCGCGAGCAACGAACTGAGGTCGTCGGCGAGTCCGAAGACGTTCCGGGCGAGCGCCTCGACGACGAGGATCGTGAACCCGGCGACCCCGACCACGACGAGCAAGACGACGCCGCCGACCTCGAGGACCGTCTCGAGGGTCAGGGAGGCACCCATCAGGACGATGCCGGTCGCGAGCCAGAGGTTGTGGGTCCCCACCCCGGGTCGGAGTCGCTCCGGAACGCCGAGGCTGTTTGCCAACACGAACCCGAGAGCGATCGCCACGAGCAGGTGGTTGACGCCCACGGTGACCGAGAGCGCCCGCGCGAGGACTGCCCCGAGACAGAGGACGGCGAGCCCCGGGAGGAGTCGGCGAACCGCCATCGGTCACCAGGGGACCGGGACCTCGAGGAGGACGACCAGTGCGACGATACCCGCACCGATGGCGACGCTTTTCCAGTCGCGCTCGAGGCCACGCCAGTAGGAGACGGCGAGTGCGACCGCGCGGGATGGGGAAAACTGCATCCGTTCTGTGTCAACCGGCGGGCGCACTTAACCGTTGTCGATCGCGTCGGAGTCTGCAGCAATCGTTGCCTCAAACAGTGACTTACCGCGGCGAGTCGGTCGGAAATACGGGTCAGAAAAGCTACACGTCGAGTGTTATCGCGTCGTCGGCGGCGTTCTGTAGGGCGTCCGAGCGGCCGTGACTGCCGGGGGCGACCGCGATCGTCTCCACACCCGTCTTCCCGGCGTACTCGATCACCGGCTTGAAGTCCGTATCCCGGGAGACGATCGCGAGGACGTCCAGTGACTGCTCGACGACGAGGGCGGTGGCGTCGACAGCGAGTTTGACGTCGACGTCCCCGCTCGTGGTGACGACCTCGAAGCCCCTGGCTTCGGCGGCCTGGATCAGCCCCGGCGTGGCGTGTTCGTCGAGATAGAGTCGCAGAACGCCGACCCTTCCGAGGCGGTCGGCGATCTCCCGGAGGTCGTCTAGGTCGACGTCGAACTCCTCGCGAAAGACGTTCGGCCCGTCGACGAAGAGGCCGACGGCAGGTGTTGTGGCCGTGGCTGATCCGGGAGAGGACTCAAGACGGGCGCGAACGCGATCGAACATGGCTCGGGGTAGTCGGGTTCGGAAGATATGTGTGACGAAAGCCAGCCTGTGGGGACGACACCGTTTTCGGACGGGGACGTGTACGGCCGGTATGAGCCAGGCCGAAAAACCGGTCCACCTCGAGGGCGGGGCAGCCCTCGAGGAGTTCGTTTCCGACCACGACGTCGCGCTCGTGGAGTTTTACACCTCGGGCTGTCCGAAGTGTGGGGCGATGGAACCCGTGCTGGGGAACGTCGCCCGGGCGAGTGACGTCGCCGTCGGGATGGTAAACCCCGCCGACGACCCGCGACTCCTCGAGGCGTACCCCGTTCGGTCGGTTCCCGCCCTGTTGGTCTTTCGTGAGGGCGAGGAGGCCGCCAGAAAAGTCGAGGGGTTTCAGGGAGTGAGTGACGTACTCGAGTTCCTCGAGGAGCACGCCCCGGGCGTCGTGGATCGGGCGTGACGGCCGCCAACGTTTATGATCGGTGAGTGTGTTCTCCACTCATGGGTGAACTTCCGATCAGTACGACTGTCGTCGACGGCGGGACGGGAGAGCCGTATCGGTTTCTGGATACGCTATCGTTCGTCGCCCTCTCGGGGTCGGAGACCGACGGCCGGTTCTCGGTCGTCGAGATGCGACTCCGTGAGGGACACTGCCCACCGATGCACGTCCACGAGAACGCCGACGAGCTGGTCCAGGTCACCGAGGGACGACTGACTGTCTTCGACGAGGAGGGCTCACAGGAGGCGACTACAGGGGAGCTCGTCGTGCTCCCACGTGGGGAGGCTCACAGCCTTCTGGCGACCGAGCCGACGACTATCGTCACGCTCACACAGCCGGCCGGGTTCGGGGCGTTCGTGGCCGACGTCGGCGAGCCAGCCGAGGAGCGCCTCGTCCCCGACACTCCGCCGTCGGACGCCGCGATCGAGTCGGTGCAGCGGAAAGCCGCCGATCACGGCATCGAGATCGTCGGTCCACCGCCGGCCGACCGCGAGCCGTGAGCCGGCGATCCCCGGTCGACGAAAAGACATTACTACGCAGACGGTGTCGGTTCGAGTATGCCGCTCGAGACGCCACCGTTGCGTGGGCTACACGACGAGTACGGGGCCAAGTTCACCGAGTTCGGTGGCTGGGATATGCCCGTCGAGTTCGATTCGATCCGCGAGGAACACGAGGCGGTTCGTGAGGGCGTCGGGATCTTCGACGTCTCGCATATGGGTCAGATCCACGTCACCGGCCCCGACGCGACGACGCTGATGAACCGGCTGACGACCAACGACGTGGGTCGCCTCGAGGTCGGCGACTCCCAGTACGCGGCGATCACGGACGAGGAGGGGATCGTCCTCGACGACACGATCGTTTATCGGCTCCCCGACCACCAAGAGCAACCGACGTACCTGTTCGTCCCGAACGCGGGCAACGACGAGTGGACTCACGAGCGGTGGGTCGAACACAAAAACGAGTGGGGCCTCGAGGCGACGGTCGACAACCGGACCGACGAGTACGCCATGTTCGCTCTCCAGGGGCCCGAGGCGGTTTCCCTCGCGGCCGACGTCGCCGAGGCCGGCCTCTCCGACCGCCGGCGGTTCGAGTCGGGACACACCACGGTGGCGGGCGTCGAGTGTCTGGCTGCCCGGACGGGCTACACCGGCGAGGACGGCTTCGAGTTCCTCGTCCCGTGGGACGCCGCGGAGACGGTCTGGTCGGCCGTTGACTGTCAGCCGTGTGGCCTCGGCGCACGCGACACCCTCCGGATCGAGGCCGGTCTCCTCCTTGCAGGCCAGGACTTCGACCCCGAGGACGACCCACGCACACCTTACGAGGCCGGAATCGGTTTCGTCGTCTCCCTCGAGACCGAGTTCGTCGGCCGGGATGCCCTAGAGCGAGTCGACGCGGAAGGCGTCGAGGAGCGACTCGTCGGCATCCAACTCATCGACCGTGGTGTGCCCCGTCACGGCTACGACGTGACGAACGCCGACGGCCGCGTGATCGGGACGGTGACCAGCGGGACGATGAGCCCCACACTCGGCAAACCGATCGGCTTCGCTTACGTCCCCGTCGAGTACGCAGAGCCCGGCACGACCCTGCGGGTCGTCGTTCGCGGCCAGTCGAAAAAGGCAAGGGTTGAAACGATCCCGTTCATCGAGACAGTATAACACAATGAGCTTCGACGTTCCCGAGGATAGACGGTACCTGGAATCACACGAGTGGGCACTCGAGACGGAAAGCACGGTTCGGGTCGGCATCTCCGAGTTCGCACAGGACGAACTCGGCGACGTGGTCTTCGTCGAGTTCCCGGAGGTTGGTCAGGGGGTTACCGGGGAGGAAGCGTTCGGCGTCGTCGAGTCGATCAAAGCCGTCTCGGACCTGTACGCGCCGGTCAGTGGCGAGGTCGTCGCGGTAAACGACGACCTCCACGACGCACCCGAACTCGTAAACGACGATCCCTTCGGCGACGGCTGGATGATCGAGATCGATCCGGACGACGGGAGCGAACTCGAGGGCCTGCTCTCTGCCGAGGAGTACGAAGCCCAGATCGTGTAACGATTCCCCCGTCGATCGCCCGGCCAGAATACCACCGCGGGTCGACTGCAGGCCGGACCAGTGGGGGTTCGCCCCTCCGGACCGGGCCTGTCGGAACCGGTCTGAACGCGAGCGCCGAGCATACAGAACTTAATACTGTCCGTGTCGAATGCTATCGTATGGAAACTGAGGATGCGCTCGAGTCGGCCTCCCTCGCCGAACGGCTCGTGCTCCTGTCGTTGCTCGAGGTGGAGTCCGAACCGGCACAGACCCACGACCTGCGACGGACCTGCCTCTCTCTCGTCGAACGGGCGGACGATCCCGTCGTCGGCAGGGTCTCGGAAGCCGAGATCATCCGATCGCTGTACCGCCTCGAGGCGGCGGGGGCCGTCGCCGAACACGAGCCACCGGAGCGGTCGCCGATCGGGAAGGGCCGCCCGAAATACGAACTCGCGATCGAGGAGGAGGCGGTTCTCGAGGCCGCCCGCGAGCGATCGACACTCGAGGGGGTCGTCGAGGACGTCGTCCGCGAGTGATCGAGGGGACGCGACATAGGCCGGGCCGTGCTATTTGACCGTGGGCGTGGGATCTCACGGCGGATGCGCCAGCCAGAGGACACGATGAGCGAGCGAAGCGATGATCCGACCTGGAAGCTGTGGTTCCTGTTGAACGCCAACCGGTGGGTCGTGACGGTCGTGTTGATGGTCGGTGTCTTCGTCACGCTCGTGGTCGTCGCCGTCGTCAGTCCGGTGGCGTTACGGGAGCTCATGGCGGCTGGCGAACCGGTTCAGGCGGCCTTCCAGGCGCTGACGACGGCGCTCATCACTGGCGTGACGCTGGTCGTGACGATCAACCAGCTCGTGCTCTCACAGGAACTCGGTGCGGTCGACGACCAGCGTGAACGTCTCGCCGGATCGATGGAGTTTCGCAACGACGTCGAGGGCGTCATCGACGGGCCGATCGCCCCGCCCGAACCGGCCTCGTTCCTGCAAGCGATCGTCGACGCGACCGGCGATCACGCCCTCGAGTTCCGGGAGGCCGTCGGGGGGAGCCACGACCAACAGCTCAGAGAGCGCGTCGACGACTTCGTCGGGAACCTGACGAGCCACGCGGACACGGTCTGTAGTGAACTCGAGGGAGCCGAATTCGGCACCTACGAGGTCCTCGAGCCGGTGCTGGATTACAACTACTCCTGGAAGATCTTCCGGGCCAGGCGGATCGAGAGCGAACACGCCGAGGAGTTCAGCGAGGGGGCCCACGAGACCTTCGATACCGTCCTCGAGTCACTCGAACTGTTCGGACTCGCCCGCGAGCACTTCAAAACCCTGTACTTCCAGTGGGAGTTGATCAACCTCTCGCGGGCGATGATGTACGTCGCCGTTCCGGCGCTCGTCGTCACGACGTCGATGCTCCTCTTTTTCGACGCCGGGATCGCGACCGGGGCCACACTCGGTGTCGACCACCTCGTGTGGGTCGTCGCAGGCGGAGTGACGATCGCCGTCACACCCTTTTTACTGTTGATCGCCTTCGTTCTCCGGATCGCGACGATCGCCAAACGGACCCTCGCGATCGGCCCGTTCATCCTGCGGAAATCGAGTCGCGATGAGGAAGGCGACTGATGCCGTCGGTCGTGGTCCTGTGGGTGCGTTCCGGAGTCGGGTCCTCGTGAGCGCCGGCGGTCCTAGAGGACTACCGTCCCGACGGGACGTACCAGTCGACGGTTGGACTGCAAACACGAGACTCGTAGGCGTCTGCGAGGTCACCCCACTTCCAGGAGTTTGCTGGTGCCTGATACGTACGCGGCGACGTCAGTCGTCGAGACGATCCCGATCAGCCGACCGCCGTCGCGGACGACCGGGAGGTGGCTGATGTTGTTTTCGAGCATTCGGTCTGCGGCCTCGTTGACTGCAGTATCCGGCGTCGTCGTGACGATGTCGCGTGTCATGTACTCCTCGATACGCATCTCCGTCGGTACGGTGCCGTCTGCAGCCGTCTGCAGAAAGTCACTCGAGGTGAGAATTCCAACTGGACAGCCATCCGGCCCACTCACGATGACCGACTTGATACCCGCCTCGAGCATGACACCGCCGGCCTCAGCGAGCGTTTGCGACTTTTGTACTGTTTTCGGCTCCTCGGTCATTATTTGGTCAACATGTATATCTATCATTGTTGGTCTGTCAACCGCAACCGGAATAAAACGATCGGTTTATCACTTAAATGTCATTCCGGGCTCGGACACTGATAACGACTCATAGCCATCGGTATCAGGGAGGCGATCTCGAGCCCTCCGTCACGCGTCGACCGCGGGGACGAACCCCCCCTCCGGCGTCGATCCTGTCGATCAGGCTCGCCGACGCACTAGATGTGGCCGTCGGCTTTCAATTCGGCTATAATGTCGTCGACGAACGCGTCGACGCTCTCGTAGGGGAAATCGCCGCCCGAGAGTTCGGCGTTCAGTTCCATCACCGTCATCGAGAACTCACCGGACTCGAACGTCGTCCCCGGCCCGTTCGGGAGAGCGGGAACGAGATCTATCGGACTCGAGACCGGATACTCCGCACCCTCGAACGCCTCGGTCAGCTGTTCGCGAAGTCGCGCTTCGTCTACCATAACGGGTCGACGTTTATACGGGGAGATAATAAAACGACACACTCGTCTCCGGGCGGCGTCGGCTTACAACCGGCGCATGAACTCCGGGAGGATACCGCGTTCACCCGAGTCGTCGTCGGCGGCTGTCGGGTCCGGGCCGAGGAACCCCGCCTCGTCCGCCTCCTCCGTGGGTTCTTCTGTGTCGGCGTCGTCGGCGTCGTCGTCCTCGTGGACTGCGTCGACGGCCTCCTCGAACTCCTCCGGACTCTCGGGCCCGTAGTAGTACGGCGAACCGTCGAGATACGACTCGAGGGCGTAGTTCCCGTAGGCGGCGAGTGCGAGCGCGGGGACGAACAGGACCTCGAAACCGAAGACCGTCGGTCCCGCAGTCACGATGACCAGCAACACCGATAGCGGCGAGTAGACGTAGAACGCGAGCAGGCGAAACCACTGGCCGACGTACGCGTCGACGATGTAGGCGTAGATGCCGTAGGCTCCGACCACGAAGCCGACGTCACGGTATATCCCGACCATGATACCCGAGTCGACGGTCGAGACGTCCCCGGAGTAGAGGGTGTGGACGTACACCGCGAGGGCACCGGCCAGTATCGTCGCCCGGTTGACGTACGTTTCGTCGAGTGCCATCCCCAGGACCAGGATACCGATCTGGGTCAACGGTGCTGCGACCCACCAGGGGAGGACGTCGATGAGGAGTCCCGAATACATGCCAATCTGCTAGATAGACCGTACTCGATAGGTTTCATCACTAGGCCTTCAACGTTCCTCCCGTTTCGAGTCTCGATACGAACGTCGACACCCTATGTCGTTCCTGTCAGGCTATTTGATAGTATCACAACAATCATTAGGACGGCGAGGAGTGTCCACTGTATGGCAAAAGATACCGTCAGATATCCCGACGTCGTCGTCGAGGAGATCGACGCGCTCGTCGAAGACGGTATGTTCGAGAGCAAATCGGAGTTCTATCGCTTCTCGGCGGAGTACGTCCTCACGCTCATCCACGACGATCACGACGTGAAGACGTTCAACTTCGAGGAGATAAAATCGGAACTCGAGATCGACAGACGGGCCGAGTCCGAAGCGGTAGACGCCGACGGCGGAACCTTCTTTCTCGACGCCGTGATCACCGTCCGGAAACACGGCCTCCGTGGCGACTACGAGGCCGCAGAACGGTTCATCGACGACCACTACGAGCCGACAGACCAGGAGTGTCTCATCCTGGAGGAACTGCTCGGGAACTACCGCGACAGCGCCACCGCCGGTCCGCGAGCCTGAGGAAGTCAGACGAACGGTTCCCCGAGTCCCTCGAGGTCGACGTGGTCGGCGACCAGCCGCGCCGCCCGGTCGTACGGCGAAGCGGACTCCCCGTCCTCGACGGCGGTCGGACGGGTTTTCCCCGCCGACTCGTACACACGGTCGAGAAACGCCTCTCTGACGTTCTCGTTGTCGAACAGCCCGTGGAGGTAGGTTCCAAGCACCTGTCCGCGGGCGGCGCTTTCGGCCTCGAGCGGGCGGGCGACGTCCTCGAGAGCCGTCGTTCGGCCGGCGTGGATCTCATAGCCCGCGGCCGTCCCCGTGGCCCCGGCGATCGGTCCGGTCCCGTCGACCTCGACTGTCGTCCGTTCGAGACGCTTGTCTGCCTCGAAGGCCGTCTCGACGGGGAGGACCTCGAGGCCGGGGACGGTCTCTCTGTCGCCGGTTCCCTCGAGGTCGGCGTTCCTGATCCGTTCGCCGAGCATCTGATACCCTCCACAGAGGCCGACGACGGGGCCAGGGAAGCCGGCCAGCTCGTCGCCGAAGCCGCCGTCCCGGAGGGCACGGAGGTCGTCGACCGTGTTCTTCGTCCCCGGGAGCACGACGGCGTCGACGTCCGAGAGTGAGCCGTCCCCGCTCTCGACGGGGAGGTACGCGAGTCGGACTCCGGGGACCGCGGCGAGGGCCTCCAGATCCGTCGCGTTCGAGATCCGTGGCAGGCGGGGGACGGCGATCGTCACGCTCCGGGCGTCGGGAACGCCGTCCTCGCCTTCGGTCACGCGCTCGCTCGCCGCGGGGAGGGCGACGCTGTCCTCTTCGGGAAGGCCGGGATCGTCGTAGGGAACGACGCCGAGGATCGGCACGTCGGTGCGGGCCTCGATCTCCTCGATGCCGGGCTCGAGCAAGGTCGGATCGCCGCGGAACTTCGTGATGACCGCGCCGACGACCCGCTCGCGGAGATCCCCGGGCAGTAACTCGAGGGTGCCATAGAGGCTGGCGAAGGCACCGCCGCGTTCGATGTCGACGACCAGGAGGATCTCGGCGTCGGCAAAGCGGGCGGTTTCGACGTTCGCCAGATCACGGTCGTGGAGGTTGATCTCCCCGATCGAGCCCGCACCCTCGGCGATCACGACGTCGTTGGCCTCGGCGAGTCGTCGGTAGGACCGTTCGGCGGCCTCGCACGCTCTTTCCCAGTGTTCGTCGTAGTAGGTGCCTACAGTGTAGTGATCGAGGGGTCGTCCCTGGATCACGAGCTGGCTCTCACCGTCCCCTCGGGGTTTCAACAGGACGGGGTTACAGTCGGTCGTCGGCGTCACCGACGCGGCGCGGGCCTGGACGAACTGGGAGACGCCGATCTCCCCCCACTCGCCGCCCGTCCCGTCCTCGTCGACGTCGGGACGGGCCACCACGCGGGCGTTGTTGCTCATGTTCTGGGCTTTGTACGGTGCGACGGCGACGCCGCGGTCGGAGAGCAGCCGACAGAGCCCGGCGGCGATCGTCGACTTGCCGACGTGACTGGCCGTCCCGGCGATGAGGACCGTCGTCGTCATGTTCCGGTGAGGGCAAGCGCCTCGCTGTGGGCTCTCGCCTCAACGTCGTGTATACGTCGTTTCATGTCGGTCGTGTCTCCGACGGTCACACGAAATCGGACAGCCCCGACTGTCCGTCGTCCGTGTCACCGTCGTCGTCGGGACTCGAGGGGTCGGTCGTCACCTGTTCGTGCTTGTCGGTTTCGGGGGGCTTCGATTCGTCGGACTCGAAGAAGGCGTTCCCGGAGTGTTCGACGACTTCCTCGGCGGTTCGTTCCTCGGCGTCCTCGACGATCGATGCGACTTTTTTCGTGTCCGCACCACTGCCGGTGACGAAAGAGACCTCCTTTTCGTCTAACTCGTAGGCGGCGGCCGTCCGGACGGTCAGATCACGGTTTCGACAGTGGTGGGTCATCTCCGAGAGATAGGGGAGGAGCTCCCGGCGGGCAGTCGAGACGCTCGTCCCCTCGCGCTCGGCGATCCGTTCGGCGATCGAATCGCGGGTGTCTCTGGTCCCTCGAGTGCGGCCGAGTTTCGACCAGTAACTCGGGGGACCGTAGCGTGTCCAGCCGCCTTTGGGCTCCCGGCGGGAGGCGGCAACGCCCGCGGTCATGTTGTCGGAGGCGTATCGCCAGAACGAGTAGTCCTGTGTGGCCCGCACCCGGCCGAGCCAGCGGTCGGCGTTGGCGAGAAAGCCGTAGGCATCCGCCAGTTCCGCCCCATTGTAGTCTTTCGGGACGTTGTCCTCGATCCAGTTGAGCATCTCGTCGGGCGTCTCGTCTACGTCATAGGAGGCCCGCAGGGCCCCCTCGGCGTCTTCTTCTTTGATCAGGGCGTCGAGGAACTCGAAGATCCCCTCGGTTCGATCGCGTTCGCCGGTGACGACGTCGTCGACGGTCAACGTCTCCGCGTCCTCGGCGACCGCCTGGAGGTCGTTGACCGCCGAGCGCAGGTCCCCCGAGGTCGCGTCGGCGATCTTCCGGAGGGCCTCCTCGTCGAACTCGATGCCCTCCCGACGACAGATATCACGCAACACGGGAACGATCGATCGGGCGGAGACGTCCCGGAACTCGATCGTCTCACAGGCGTTGCGAAGCGACTGGCTCATGTCGTAAAACTCGTTTGCCACGAGCACCATCGGCTGGCTCGCCGTTTTCACGACCTTCGTGACTTCCCTCGAGCCCCCGTAATCCGCGGAACCGTGAAAGTTGTCGGCCTCGTCTAGGATTACCAGTCGCCGGCCCGCCTCGCCACCAGTCAAGGTCCCGCTTTTGGCGGCTTCGCCGGCGACCCGCTGGATCACGTCGGCTTTCCGATCGTCACTCGCATTGAGTTCCATCACCGGCCAGCCCACGTCACTGGCGAGTGCGTGGGCCGCCGAGGTCTTGCCGACCCCCGGGCTCCCGTGGACGATGACCGCCTTGCGGTGGTCGTCCCAGGTCTTTGCCCACTCCCGTAACTGATCGCGGGCCTTGTCGTTCCCCCGCACCTCCGACAGCGTCGACGGGCGGTACTTCTCGGTCCAGTCGCTCATTGGAACGTGGTTGGGGTGAGCCGCGTTTAGTGGTTGCGGAGAACGGCTCGCTTCGCTCGCCGCTACGAGCGAAACGCGTCGAGGTTCGACTGCACGCCCGCAGCCAGCTCCGATTTCCGACGCAGACGATCTATGCCGACCGGAAGCTCCGTCGAAACTGCCCGAACAGCACCGTGGAACGTCTCCGCTTCCCCGAACTCACCCGCGAGCGATTCACGCTCGCCGAGTTCCCGGTCGCGCCCGCTCCCGGGAACCCCGTCGAAGGCGTTACGCACGCTCTCTCGAACCTGCCAGACGCCGACGGGTGCCCAGTAGTCGTCACTGACCTCCCGGAGGACGAGACACTTCGCCTGTCGGCCGATCGATTCCAGATGCTCTAAGACTCCGAGCCGGGCAGCGTAGTACGCTCCGGCGGTCTCCTCGACGTAGCCCGTCCGGCCCTCGTAACCCTCCGAGGCGGCGGCCATCCAGACGTCGCCGTGGGGGTCGGGGTTCCAGATGCTGCCCGGGGCTTTGATCTCGACGAGTTCGAACTCCCAGCTGCCGGGTGCGAGGACGATCCAGTAGCGATTGCCCATGTACTCGTTTGCCCACACCTGCACCTCGTCGATGCTCGGTTCGTTTCGGATCCGCCCGCGCAGGAACTGACCGATCGTGTCGTCGACGGCCGTGATCGACCACCGGGTCGGAACCAGACGACGGTTCTCGGCCCGCCCTAACGCGCCGGCAGAGAGGATCGAGTCGATCTCGTAGACGTCGAACCCGCGCCGGTAGAGGTAGGTCATCGCCCCCTGGGCCTGCCAGTCGTCGTCCTCTAGGGTCTT
>LKNC01000023.1 GCA_001564255.1 Natrialbaceae archaeon Tc-Br11_E2g1 | reverse complement strand
CCGACGAGCCACTCGGGCAGTTCGGCGAGGTACGCGGTCAGAACGACGAGCGTGTCCGACTCCGTCCCGGTCATCTCGGTGTACTCGCCGACGTTGTCATGGTACAGTCGCGAGCCGAACGCGGCGTAGGCGGCCGTTCCGAGGAACAACAAGAGGGTGAAAAACAGACCCCAGACCGTCGCCCAGCGGGCGTTGCGCTCGTTATCGGCGGTGTAGAAACGCACGAGGACGTGGGGGAGTCCACAGGTACCGGCGATCAGGCTGAAACACAGCGCGACCCAGTGGTAGTACCCGGCGTTGGCGAACGGTTCGCTGTACTGGCGCTCGATCTCGGCCATCGCAGTGGCCTGGTTGCCGTACTCGACGAACGGCAGCGCCGTCGACCAGCCCTGGGTCCAGCCGGTCGCGTACAGGCCGAGCAGGAACGCCGAGATGAGAATAACGTACTGCAGCGCCATGTTCTTGGTCGCACCCAGCATGCCCGAGAGCGCGACGTAGCCGATCGTGATCGCCATCAGCATGACCACACCGACTTCGTAGGAGACCCCGAAGATGTACTGGGCCATCAGCCCGAGGCCGTTGCCCTGGGCGGTGACGTAGACGAACGCGATCAAAAGCGTCGTCGTCGCCGCCAGCGCACGGCCGAGGTCGGAGTAGTAGCGGTCTCCGATGAAGTCGGGTGCGGTGTACTTCCCAAAGCGGCGAAACTGCGCGGCCAGGAAGATAAGCAAAATGAAATAGCCCGTCGTCCAGCCGACGACGTACGCGAGCCCGAAATAGCCGAGCAGTGCGACCGTCGATGCGACACCGAGGTAGGCAGCGACGCTCATCCAGTTGGCGGCGATCGCCATCCCGTTCTCGACCGCACCGATCGACCGGCCGGCGACCCACATGTCGTCGACCGCCGCGACACGGAAGAAATACCCGACGCCGAGGAACAGCGCCAGCATCCCGGCAAGCGTCAGCGCCGGGATCAGTTTGAACCCTCCGTCGAAGAGGTCAGACGCGACCTCGAGTGCGACCGGCTCGATCACGCGTTTTCACCACCGTCGGCGGCGACGGTCCGGCCGGACTCCGTCTCGGTCTCCGTTCCGTGCTCGACGCCGTACTTGGCGTCCAGTCGGTCACGCTGCCAGGCGTAGACACCACACAGGACGAGCGCCCCGACCGGCGCACCGAGTGCGGTCAGGAAGTAATGAAGCTGGAACCCGAGCACGTGCGTGCTCGTCATGAAGTCCTCTGCCAGGAACGTCGCCGTCACCGGACCGAACGTGAACACGGCCCAGACGGCGAAAAGCCCCCAGATCAGTTTGAGGTGGTCCCGCATGAACGGCGTCGCGGGCTTGAACATGTGTATCTTTTCGTCGAGGTAGTCGACGGACTCACGTTCGGCGTCGGTCTCGGGTCGGCCGGTTTCCGTCTCTCTCCCTGTCGTCTTCTGGTCAGTAGTCATTTTGTGAATCACTCTGTCTGCGCTCTCTTTCGTGTCTCAAAACCGAATAGTCGCCAGCACGAACGTATCCCATGCGAGTTACCCTATAATTATCGTGAGGGTTAAGCGCGTCTCTGTTCGCAATAATTGTAAAAAAACAGGGGGCTACCCAAGATTAGTGGTACCTATGGACACACCGACACACGTCGACGACGATCTCTAAGGAGACGAACGTTCAGGAGAGTGGTGGCGGACTGGCCCCCCAGAATTTGACAGGGGACGGTATAAAGCGGATTCGGGTCCAAGGATGGTTGATTAAAACCGGATTTCGGTGTGTGTTCTACAGCGGCGGGGCGATTAGCGGATAACGAAATAGTTTTGCCACGGGTGGCGCTTGGGTCGACTAACAACAGAGATGAGTATCCAACGACGGTCACCAGGAGGGATGCGCCGTGGCGGGAAACGAACGCGTACGCCGCTGTCGGACCCGGTGACCGTTCGACACAGCCGGATGCGTGAGGGACGTACACCTCGCGTCCGAGCACACGCGTTCAGACCGCGGGGGTGGCCGACGTGAGCCGACCGGGGGGCGTCGTCGTCCCGGTCGAGCCCTCCGCCAGCCTCGAGGGGACGGTCTCTCACGCCGTCGAGGCGGTGAGAGCGGACGCCCTCGGTAGTGTCCACCTCGTCCGGACGGGCCACCGGACCCACGACAGAAAACTACGTCGGGACCGGCGGACGCTGGATCGAGCCGAGGAGTACGCCCGGGAGGCCGCAGGCGAGGACGTCACGATCGAGACGGCGTTGCTCGGGAACGATCGGTACATGGCGGACCCGGGAGAACACGTCGACTTGCTCGTCGAGTACGTCCACGAACACGACCTCGACCGGATAATCCTGGGACCAAGCTACTCCGTCGACTCGACTGCGCCGTCGTTACAGCCGGTCGAGTCGGTTCTCTCGACTACGGACGTCGAGTACGAGCGTGCCCCCGTCTCGAAAAGCGCCTGGGGCCCCACCAGGGAGGGACTGGTTCGGGGCGGCGTCCTGTTCGGACTGTCCGTCGTCTTCTATCTCGCCTTGGGTGGGCTCGGCTCGACGTTCACCTACTTCGCCGCGATCGGCACGGGCGTGTTGGTCGCCGTGCTCTTGGGAAACGTCGTCTTCGAGACGACGCCACACCTGCGTTCGGCGCTCGGGGTAGCAGGACGCAGCCTGCTTTTCGTCCCGTACCTGCTCTGGGAGATCGCGAAGGCGAACGTCCTGTTCGCGTACGTGGTGTTACATCCGTCCTTGCCGATCGACCCCGGGATGGACCGGGTCGACGGGGCCGTAAGCGACGGACTGTCGGTGACCTCGTTCGCCAACAGCATCTCGCTTACGCCGGGGACGCTCACGGTCGACGCGATCGGCAACCACCTGCTGGTTCACTCACTTACCGAAGGTGCTCGAGACGACGTCGCTGCGGGCGTCCACGAGGGGGCCGTCCGGTTCCTCTTTTACGGTCGAGAGGGCCTCGAGCTCCCGAACCCGGGGGTTCGCGGCGACATGGAACCACTCTCCGGTCCGGCAGCGACAGAACAGACCGAGGGGGGTGAGCCCGATGACTGACCTCGTGACGACGGCGCTGCTGGGCGGGGCGGCGATCGTCGTCGTCCTCGCCGCGGTCGTCCTCTACCGCGTCGTGGCCGGCCCGACGACCTACGACCGCGTCCTCGCCGTGAACATCGTCGGAACCAGCACCGTCATCGTGATCGTGCTGATCTCGGCGGGACTCGACCGACCGGAGTATCTCGACATCGCGATCGTCTACGCCCTGCTCAACTTCGTGTTGAGCCTGGCCGTCGGTCGCTTCACCTATCGCAGTGAGGGGGTGAAGTGGCGATGACGCCCACGACGATCCTCGTCGTCGCGTTCGTCGCGATCTCGGTGTTTTTCACCTTCGTGGGTGCCGTCGGCATGTTGCGCCTGCCCGACGTCTACACCCGCTCACACGCCGCGACGAAAGCCGACACCCTCGGAGCCGGATTCGCCATCCTCGCCGTCGCCGTCTACTTCGGTACTGCCGGGGAGGTGATCCGGGCGGCGATCCTGTTTGGCTTCATCTACTACACGAACCCCACGGCCGCACACGCGATCACCCGTGCCGCCTACAGCCAGGGGATCGAACCGTGGACGCGCGACGACTCGGAGGGGGGGTCACGATGATCTGGCTCGAACTCGCCCTCGTCGTGTTCGTTCTCGCCTCGGCGATATTCGTCGCGCTCAGCCGCGACATCGTCGGTGCGATCGTCACGTTCGCCGCCTTCGGACTCGGGGTCTCGGTGATCTGGATCCTGCTCGCCGCACCCGACGTCGCCCTCGTCGAGGCCGCGGTGGGTGCCGGCGTCATCACGGTGTTGCTCCTGATCACCGTCGTCAAGACGTCCGGACGGTCGACGTCCGATGACAGTGGGGGGCTCACGGGGAAGTTACACCCACTCAACGTCCCGGCGCTTTTCATCCTCGGCACACTCGCCGTCCCGCTTGGCTACGTGATCCTCTCGATGCCGGAGATCGGCGATCCGGCCGCCGCGGCGGTCAGCGAGACCTACCCGTTCTCCGATACCGGGGATCGGACGCCCTACGGCTTCTACGTCCAGGAGACCCTGGAAGACACCGGCTTCCCGAACGCCGTCGTCTCCGTACTGGTCGTCTACCGTGGACTGGACACGCTCGGGGAACTCATCGTCGCCTTCTCGGCGGCGGTGAGCGTCCTGGTCGTGCTCAAGCGGGGTGACCTCCTGTGACGATGTCACGGGACACCGACACGGACGACCGCCGCGGCGAAAACGGGACCGACACACCGACTCCCGAGGAGAAGTTCGATGCCGCCACAACGGAGATCGCTCGAGGCGAGTCGGCGGTCTCTCAGAGCCCGGTGATCAAGACGGCCTCGAGGACGGTGACGCCGTTCGTCGTCGCTTTCGGTGTCTACGTCACCCTGTTCGGGACGAGTCTCCCCGGCGGGGCGTTCCAGGGGGGGATCATCATGGGTTCGGCGGTCGTACTCATCGGTCTCGCCTTCGGGTTCGAACCGACCCAGGAGTGGCTCGATGCGAGAGCGCTCGGTGGGCTGTTTCTGGTCGGTGCCGCCCTCTTCGGTGGCGTCGCCATCGGCGGCGTCGTCTACGGCGGGGCGCTCTTGGAGCTGTACGTCTTCCCGCTGTCGGTCGAGAACATGGTCAAGCTGGTCGAGGTCGCGATCGCGGCGCTCGTGGCGGGCGTCGTGATCGGGCTGGTCATCTGGCTCGCTGCGGGCGTTTCTGGAGGTAAGAAAGCGTGATCGAGACACACCACTACTATCTGACGTCGTTCGTGCTCTTCTTGATCGGACTGTACATGATGATCGACAACCGGAACCTCATCAAGAAGGTCATCGGTCTGAACTTCGCACAGGTCGCAGTCTACTTACTGCTCGTGACGATCGCCTACGTCGACGGGGCGAACCCGCCGATCGTCAGCTTCGAGGGGCCCCACGCCAACCCCCTCGCACACGTCCTCGTGTTGACTGCGATCGTCGTCGGGGTCTCCCTGACGGGACTCGCGCTCGCGCTCGTCATCAGACTGTACGACGAGTTCGGCACGCTGGACACCCGCGAGATCGAGCGAAAACTCGCGGCCGACGACGCCGACCGGGGGGTGAACGACGATGATTGAGCCGATCCTCGCGAGCACGGGCGGGGAGGTCCCCTCGATGCGCCCGGCTGCCGTCTTGGTCGTCTCACTGCTCGCAGTCGCACTCATCATCGCCTCACACGCCCGCCCGAACGTCCGCGAGGCGTGGTCGATCCTGGCCGCCCTCGTGAACTTCGGGATCGTCGCCAGCATGGCCCCGGGCGTCCTCGAGGGGACGGTCTACGTCGCTTCTTTCGGCGAGATCGTCCCCGGCGTCGAGCTGGCGTTGCGTGCGGACGCCCTCGGAATGTTGTTCGCTGTCGTCGCAAGCGGGCTGTACGTGCTGACGGCCGTCTACAGCATCGGCTACATGCGCGGGCACGACGAGCCCTACCAGACGCGCTTTTTCGCGATGCTCTGTGCGAGCGTCGGTGCCGCGCTCGGTATCGCGTTCGCGCCGAACCTCCTCTTGTTCCTCGTCTTCTATGAGGTCCTGACGATCGCGACCTACCCGCTGGTCGCCCACGACGAGTCCGAGGAGGCACGGGTTTCCGGTTACAAGTATCTCACCTACGCGTTCAGTGGCGGCCTCGCCGTCTTCGGCGGGATGCTCGCGGTCTTCTGGCTGACCGGAACCGTCGACTTCACCCGCGGCGGGATCACAGAACTGGCGACCGCCGACCCGTGGGCGACCGGAGCCGCGTTCGTCGCGCTCGTCGCCGGGTTCAGCGTCAAGGCGGCGGTCATGCCCCTGCACTCGTGGCTGCCGAGTGCGATGGTCGCGCCGACGCCCGTCTCGGGACTGCTCCACGCGGTCGCGGTCGTCAAAGCCGGCGCGTTCGGCGTCGCCCGAACCGTCATCGACGTCTTCGGGCCCGGAGTCGTCGGTGACCTCGGGCTCGGCGTCGTCCTCGCCGCGTTCGCCGGCGCGACGATCCTGATCTCGAGTCTGTTCGCACTTCGCCAGGACAACCTCAAAGCCCGGCTGGCCTATTCGACGATCGCACAGCTCTCTTACATCGTCTTCGGGCTCGCCTTGCTCGAGTCCGCGGCGCTCACTGGCGGATTGTTGCACATCCCCGCCCACGCCTTTGCGAAGCTGACGCTGTTCCTGTGTGCCGGGGCACTCTACGTCCAGTTACACATCAAGTACATCAGTGAGATGGCCGGCGTCGGCAGACGGATGCCCGTGACGATGGGTGCGTTCACCGTCGCGAGTTTGAGTATGGCCGGGATTCCGCTGCTCGCCGGCTTCGTGAGCAAGTGGCATCTCATCGTCGGCGGTGCCCAGGCCGGGCAGTTGCTCGTTCCGGTCGTACTCGTCGCTTCCGGCGCGCTGAACGTCGGGTACTTCTGGCCGATCATCTACACGGCCTTCTTCGAGCGGGCCGACGACCGCGAGCGAAAACCGGTTCTCGACGGCCCCCTCGGTGGCGCACCCGTCGAGGAGGTCCGATCCGACGGCGGCTCGACCGACGATAGCCACGACGACCACGGACACCACGACCTCCCGCCGAGTGACGGCTGGGACCGACCCGCGGGCCCGCTGAAAGAGACCACACTCCTGATGCTCGTTCCACTCATGTCCACGACTGCACTCGTGGTCCTGTTCGGTATCGTCCCCGACTACATGTTCTTTTTCGACCTCGTCGAGTTGATCGTCGAGGGCGCGACTGAGGGGGTGAACGGCCAATGAGCGCACCCTTCGTCGGCGTCGACGCCTTGCTCTCGGTGCCGCCGTTCCTGTTCGTCGCCGCCGCCCTAGTGCTGGTCGCGTTCTTCCCCCGGCGGGAGGCCCACATCGTGACGGTGCTGGCGTTGCTTGGCACCGTCGCCTGGGCGTTGCTCGTCCCCGAGGGGACTGGGCCGACCTGGACCTTCCTCGGCCTCGAGGTGATCGTCGTCGACGTCAACGTGTTCTCGCGGTTGATGGTGATCATCTTCGGTGCCTTCGGTGCGGCGGCGGTCGGCTACGCCTACTTCGCCGACGCCAGCAAGCGCCACCTCATGTGGGGACTTGGCTACGTCGGCGCGTCGCTGTGGACCGTCGTCGTCGGCGACTGGCTCGGCCTGATCATCGGCTGGGAAGTGATGGCGATCGCCAGTACGGTGTTCGTCTGGCTCTCCGGCGGCGCTGCGATCCGGACCGGCTACCGCTACGCGCTCGCCCACGCGATCGGTGGCAGTCTCCTGCTCGCCGGGATTGCACTCTACCTGTTTACCGTCGGCCTCGAGCCGACCGCGTTGCACTTCGACGGGACCGGGATCGGCGGCATGGAAGTCGAGATCGCGGCCGTCGGGACGGCGATTTCGATCCCGGCGGCGCTCGCCGGCCTCGGAATCGGCGTCAACGCGGCGATCATCGGCCTTCACAGCTGGCTGCCCGACACCTACCCGAGCCCGCACGTGGCGACGTCGGTGTTCCTGGCCTGTTACACCACCAAGACGGCCGTCTACGCCGCCCACCGTGCGTTCCCGGAGGGGAACCTGATCCTCGCGTACGCCGGCGGTGCGATGGCGATCTACGGTGCGGCCTACGCACTCGCCCAGAAGGACATGCGCCGGCTGCTCTCCTATCACATCCAGGGCCAGGTCGGGTTCATGCTCGCCGGGATCGGCGTCGGCTCCGCACTCGGGGTCGCCGGCGGCTTCGCGCACCTGTTTAACCACATCCTCTACAAAGGACTGTTGTTCATGGCTGCCGGCATCATCATCTTGCAACTTGGCAAAAACAAACTCGACAAGTTCGGCGCGATCGGAACCTCCGCGCCGATCGCACTCACCTTGTTCCTGGTCGGCGCGCTCTCGATTTCCGGCGTCCCCGGGTTCAACGGCTTCGTGAGCAAGGGGATGTTGACCGACGCGGCCGAGTACGGCGGCCACGAACCGCTGTTCTGGCTGCTCGTGGTCGGTGGCGTCGGAACCTACGCCTCGTTCATCAAGTTCGGCTACTACGGGTTCCTCGACGGTGAACGGGTCGAGATGCCCGACGCCGGCCTCGGACACACGGTCGTGGCTGGCTCGGTCGCCGCCGCCTGTGTCGTCCTCGGGCTCGCCTACCAGCCACTGTTCGCGTTGCTTCCGTTTGCCGACCAGTGGTCGACGAACCCGTACTCGAGTTCACACGTGCTGAAAGCGCTCGGGATGGGCGTCGGCGGCGTCGTCGCCTTCGTGGCCGGCAAACCGATCTTCGACCGACTTCACGGCGGGATCGACGTCAACCGGGCCCACGACCCGGCCGCGTTCTACGGAACGCGGGCGCTCTCTGGCGGCCTCGGGGGCCTGTACAACGCGGTCGGTGACTCCGTGGTCGCGACGGGCTGGACGCTCGTCGGTGCCGTCCACGATCCCGGCACCGCGATCCGTGGGGTCCTCCCGTCCGGCTGGCGTGACCGATACGACAGGCGGCTGGCGAGCACCGCGGGGAAAACCGGGTTCAAGTTCGGCATCGCACGAACGATGTACGTCGCAACCGGCCTGCTCACGGTCGTACTCGCCGTTGCACTCTTCATCGATATCTAAGACCATGACGAGGACTTACTCCACTGAGACGGTTGGACGGGCGGGCCACGACAACGAGACACAGCCGGCGGGAACCGCCACGACGGAGGTGAGCTAACCGATGGAGTGGCTCATCGGCGCGATTATCCTCCTGCCGCTTATCACCGCGGTGGTCCCGGTCGTCGCGAGCCTCCGTTGGGACAACGTCGGCTGGCACTTCGCCACCGCCGTACTCCTCGCGACGTTCGGGCTCTCCGTCTGGGTTACCCGGATCATCGTCTCGAGTGGGCCGATCACCCACGTGCTCGGCGGCGTCACCCAACCCTGGTACGGTGTCGAGCTTTACGCCGACGAGTTCTCGATGTTCGTCCTTCTGATGACGCTCATCGTCTGTCTCGGCGTGCTCGTCTACACGCGCGTCGGTGGCCCCCGTGGAAACGCCTTCTACGGCGGCTTCCTCCTGTTGACGGGTGGTATGCTCGGGGTCACGCTGACTGCCGACCTGTTTAATCTCTATGTTTTCCTCGAGATCATGGCGATTTCCTCCTACGCGCTGGTCTCGGCGGCGAAATACCGCTGGTCGACCTACGCCGCGTTCAAGTACCTGCTGGTCGGCACCGCGGGTGCGGGATTTTACCTCTTCGGTGTCGCCCTCGTACTCGCCGCGACGGGCACGCTCAACATGCAGGACCTGTCGGTCCGGCTCGCCGAGGTCGGCTACACCGACCCGACCGTCGTCGCGGCGTTCGCGCTCATGGCCGTCGGACTGGCGATCAAGATCGCGCTGTTCCCGGTTCACACCTGGCTCGCGGACGCCCACGCCTCCGCCCCCGACGGCATCAGCGCCGTCATCTCCGCGCTCGTTCCCGCCGTCGCCGTATACGCGTTCGCACGGATCATCTACACCGTCTACACCGTCGACTTCCTCACCACGAACCCCGACGTCGGGACGATGTTGCTCGTCGCCGGCCTGTTGAGCCTCTTTATGGGATCGACCTTCGCGATCTTACAGGACCACATCAAGCTGGTGCTCGCCTACTCGACTGTCTCACAGTTCGGCCTCGTGTTGATCGGCCTCTCGATCGCAAACGAGACCGCGATCTTCGGTTCGGTCCTCCACATGTTCGGTCACGGGATCGTCAAGGCCTCGCTGTTCTTGCTGGCGGGGATGATCGCGCTTCGCTTTGGGGGCATCCGACACATCCAGGAGTACGGCGGGCTCGCGAAGAAAGCACCCGTGATGGCCGGCTCCTTTGGCGTCCTCGGGATCGCCATGATCGGCCTGCCGCCGACGGTCGGCTTCGTCGGCAAGTGGTACATCGCCCTCGGTGCCTTCGAGGAAGGCATGTGGCTCGTCTCGGCGCTCGTCCTCGGCAGTACGCTGCTGTCGGCGGCGTACATCCTGCCCTTTGTCAACCGGATCTACTTCTACCCGTTCAGGGGAACCGACGCCGATCCGGCGTCGATCACCCGCGGGATGTTGGCCTCGATCGTCATCGGGGCGGCCCTCGCCATCGTCCTCGGCTTTGCCTCCGCGGAGATCCACACCTACCTCGAGAGCGCAGTCCGGACCCTTTTGGAACCCTGACAGTCCCGATTCTCGTTCTCGTTTTCACGTACTACAGCCGTGTACGACAGCGTTACCACCGTTCTCGGATCCGAACAGTCAAGACGACCGATCGTTGTCGGCACGACACCGACATGGCGTGGAAACACCGCACAGGGCCGCTGTGTGGGGTGTGTCCCGACGCTATGGGCACGGAACGGAGGGGCACACGGCCAATGGCGAAATACACGGGCAAAAGCCGGGAATAACAATACCACGTGACGGCGACGGGACGAGCGAGATGACCGTGCTAGCGATCCAGCCGCCGACGTCGCCCCGTCGTTGTCCCGGAACGCCGAGTGCCGATCGCACTCGCGGGGTGGGATGATCATGTACGAGGGACGTTCGATCGCGGTGGTGGTGCCGGCGTACAACGAGGCGGGGCTGGTCGGCGGGGTGATCGAGACGATGCCCCCCTACGTCGACCGGGTGTACGTCGTCGACGACCGTTCGACCGACGGGACGTGGGAGGAGGTCATATCGCACACCGACCGGCGTGAACGGACCGTCGTCACGGAGGACACGGACGAACCCGCGGGGACCGTCGCTGACGGCGGCACGACCCGGGTCGTCCCGATCCGCCACGAGCGAAACCGGGGCGTCGGCGCGGCGATCAAAACCGGCTACGAACGCGCACGCAGCGACCGGATGGACGTCACCGCCGTGATGGCCGGGGACGGGCAGATGGACCCGGATCACCTGGATCGACTGCTCGACCCGATCGTCGCCGACAGAGCGGCCTACGCCAAAGGCGACCGACTGCGCGGGCACGACCGCTCGTCGATGTCGGGCTGGCGGCTCTTCGGGAACGGCCTGCTCTCGGTTCTCACCAAGGTCTCGAGTGGGTACTGGCGGATGATGGACCCCCAGAACGGGTACACGGCGATCTCGCTCGAGGCCCTCGAGCGAATCGACCTCGAGCGCCTCTACGACGAGTACGGCTTCGCCAACGACCTCCTGGTCGTGCTCAACACCCACGGTTTTACCGTCGCGGACGTCCCGATGCCGGCGGTCTACGGCGAGGAGACGAGCCACATCGAGTATCGCTCGTTCGTCCCGGGGCTGTCCTGGCTGTTGTGCAAACGGTTCTGTCGACGACTGTACGTGCGGTACGTATTCGAGGACTTCCACCCGCTCGCGTTCATGTACGGCCTCGGCGTACTCGCTGGAGCCGTCGGGCTGGTGGGGCTGGGAGCGGCGCTCGGTCGCCGTGACGGGACGGGTTCTGACGTGTTGTCCGCACTCTCGGTCCTGACGACCTCGGCGATCTCGATCCTCCTCGCGATGACGTTCGACCGACAGGAGAACGACGACCGGGTGATCGTCGAATGAGGGTCGTCGTGACGATCCAACACCCCGCCCACGTTCACTTCTATCGTCACGCGATCGACGTCCTCGAGGATCGGGGCCACGATGTGTTCGTCTTCGCCCGGGAGAACGATCTGGCAGTGCCCTTACTCGAGCGGTACGACATCGACCACGAGGTCTTAGCCGGCCCACAGGACTCGTTGCTCTCGCTCGTGAGAGTCCAGTTGACCTACGAGTACCGTCTCCTCCGGAAGGCCCGACGGATCGATCCCGACGTGATGACGGCGATCGGTGGTGTCGCGGTCTCCCACGTCGCACCGTTCGTAGACGCCCAAAGCGTGGTGTTTCTCGACAACGAGGGGGCGACCTCCCACCGGATCACCACGCCCTTCGCCGACGTGGTCTGTACGCCACGCCGATTCGAGGACGACTACGGCGACGGTCACCTGCGCTATGACGGCTATCAGGAACTGGCATACCTCCACCCCGAGCGCTTTTCCCCATCGCCCGGGGCGCTCCGGGCCCACGGCGTCGAGCCCGACGAACGGTATTTCGTCGTCCGCTTTCGCAAGTGGGACGCCCTCCACGACGTCGGCGAGGCGGGCCTCTCACCTGCGGGGAAACGGCGACTCGTCTCCCTTCTCGCCGGCAACGGCGAGGTCTACATCACGAGCACCGACGAACTCCCGCCGGAACTCGAGCCCTACCGACTTCCGGTCCCGGCCCACCTGATCCACGATCTGCTGTACTACGCCGACTGCTATGCCGGCGATTCGGCGACGATGGCGACCGAGGCGGCCGTCCTCGGGACGCCGGCTGTCCGCATCCAGTCGTTTGCCGACCCCGAAACCGACATGAGCAACTTCCGGGAACTCGAGGAACGCTTTGGCCTGCTCCGATCCACGGCGGACGAAGCGGTCGCCCTCGAAGCCATAGAAGAACTCGTCACCGATCCGGAGGCCACCGAACGGTGGCACAGACGGCGGGAACGGCTCGTCGCGGAGAAAATCGACGTCACGCCGTTCGTGGTGAAGCTTCTGTCCGTAGCTGCCGGCGAGAAAGTCGAACCGACGCCCCGTCGGCCCCGGGTTCCCGGGTAGTTACTCCCCACTCGGGGGGTCGTCGGCCCCACCCACACGGTCCGGGAGGACGATCGCCCGCTCCTCGAGGCTCACCCGGAGGGGGGCTCCGGCGGTTTCCGCCTCGCGCCTGTAGGCCGACTCGTCGCGTGCCTCCCGTGGCGTGAGATAGTCGCCGTCGACGTCGATGTCGGCGTCCCCACAGAGGCGTTTCAGGATCGATCGTGCCCCCTCGGTCGTGATCGCCGGCGGTGCGATCGCCCGCTCCCGGGCGAGGGTCCGCGCCGTCTCACCCTCGAGGAGGGCCTCGATCTCCCGCTCGTCGTAGCCCCGTTCGGCGAGGGCCGTCCGGACCCGACGGGCGATCGAAGGGGCGTGTCGGGTCGGGAACAGCGGCCAGTCGGTTCGTGGGGGATCCATGACGATCCGGTACCGTCGCAGTGGCGTCCGTGCGGCGGCGGGCAGGGGGACGTCCTCGAGGCGGCCGGACCTGCCGAGGACCCGGATCGTCCCCCGGTAGAAGTCGACGTCCGCCCAGGTCGCCCCGCCGCGTCGGTCGTCCTCCGGGACACAGAAGAGTTCGGAGCCACGGACGCCGGTGTGGGCCAACACGGCGACCATCGCGTACTCCCGGAACCGTTCTAGCCGGTTATCCTCGGCCTCGAGGCCCCCTCTCAGGTGTGCAAGGAGGGTTCGCCACGCCTCCTCGAGGTCCTCCCTGCGGTCCGGGGTCGACGGCGTCTCTGCCGACGGCAACGGCTCGGCGACCGACTCCGCCCGTGCCGGGTTCTCCGCGACGATGCCACCTCGCACACACCACGAGAGAAACGCCCGGACGACGGCGAAGTACGTCCGTGCCGTCGAGGCGGCGTACTCGCCACGATCGACTCGGTCGTCCAGTTTCGCCGCGTACGATCGCATGTGGGCGGCCCCGAGGGCGGAAAGCGTGGTGAGACCGTGTTCGGCCTCGAGCCACTCGGCCCATCGCCGGAGGATCGAGCCGGCGTTCGCGGCGTACGCGCCCGCACCCGGGCCGTCGGGATCGCCGACGGCCTTGCGCTCGAGGTAGGCGTCGACGGCGTCTTCGACTGCGACGTCGCTCACGGACCCACCCCCCCGACGACGGACGCCCCCCTCACCACGGGGGGAAACCGCGGCTCACGGTCGGCAGGTCGGCCGTCGCTCATCCACCTCGAGACAGTGGTTCCACCCACCTAAAGATGGCTCTCGACCGGGTCGGTCCGGGCCCCCGGAGGGAATCCACAGCCGGCGAACGTCACGAACGTTCACCCGAGAACACATAGATCACCTGGGGAGTATCAATACACCTTATATCGGGGGTTTTTCGTACCGATGTTCGAACCTACCCCCAATGACGGAAAAAGAGGACGCACTCGAGTACCACCGATCGACCCCACCCGGCAAGATCGAGATCGCGACGACCAAACCGACGGCGACCCAGCGGGACCTCTCGCTCGCGTACTCGCCGGGGGTCGCCTGGCCCTGCCGGGAGATCGAGGGGACCCCCGGGGAATCGTACACCTACACCGCCCGGGGGAACCTCGTCGGGGTCGTCTCGAACGGGACGGCCGTCCTCGGTCTGGGTGATATCGGGGCGGAGGCGTCGAAACCCGTCATGGAGGGGAAAGGCGTGCTGTTCAAACGCTTCGCCGACATCGACGTCTTCGACGTGGAACTGGATCTGGCCGAAACGGACGCGTTCGTCGAGGCCGTCGCCGCGATGGAACCAACCTTCGGCGGGATCAACCTCGAGGACATCGCCGCCCCCCACTGTTTCGAGATCGAGAGACGCCTGCGCGAGCGCATGGAGATCCCCGTCTTCCACGACGACCAACACGGCACCGCGATCATCTCCGGGGCCGCGCTGGTCAACGCCGCCGGGTTAGTCGGGAAAGAACTGGCGGACCTCGAGGTCACCTTCGCCGGTGCGGGCGCGGCAGCCGTCGCCACCGCCCGCTTTTACGTCTCCCTCGGAGTGAAACGCGAGAACGTTACCATGGTCGACGTCGATGGTATCCTGACGACCGAACGCGCCGAAGCCGGCGACCTCGACCCGTACAGCAGGGAGTTCGCCCGCGACGTTCCCGAGGGCGGCCTCGAGGCGGCGATGATCGGTGCGGACGTCTTCGTCGGCCTCTCGGTCGGCGGGATCGTCGACGAGGGGATGGTGCGGTCGATGGCCGACGATCCGATACTGTTCGCGATGGCAAACCCCGAACCCGAGATCGGCTACGAGGCGGCCAAAGGGGCCCGTGAGGACGACGTCATCGTGGCCACGGGTCGCTCTGACTACCCCAACCAGGTCAACAACGTCCTCGGCTTCCCCTTCCTCTTCCGGGGCGCACTCGACGCGCGGGCGAGCGAGATCAACGAGGAGATGAAAGTCGCCGCCGCCCGGGCGCTTGCCGACCTTGCCCGTCAGGACGTCCCCGACGCCGTCCGGAAGGCCTACGGCGACCAGCCCCTCCAATTTGGCCCCGAGTACATCATCCCCAAACCCGTCGACCCCCGCGTCCTCTTCGAGGTCGCCCCCGCCGTGGCGAAGGCGGCCGTCGACAGCGGCGTCGCCCGCCGGGGGATCGACCTCGAGGGCTACCGCGAGGAACTCGAGGCCCGCCTGGGGAAAGACCGCGAGATGATGCAGGTGATCCTCAACAAGGCCAGACGCGACCCAAAACGCATCGCGCTCGCGGCGGGTGACGACGCGAAGATGGTCCGGGCTGCCTACCGCCTCGAGGACGAGGGGATCGCCGAACCCGTGTTGATCGGCGACCCCGGCGAGGTCGAGCGGGTCGCGGCGGAACTCGGCCTCGAGTTTTCCCCCGAAGTCGTCGAGCCCGCTGGTGTGGACCACGACGACTACGTCGACCACCTCTATCGGGCCCGACGACGGAAGGGGCTCACCCGGTCGGAGGCCGAATCCCTGATCGAGGACAGCAACTACTACGCCTCGGTGATGGTCGATCGCGGGGACGCAGACGGGATGCTCACGGGGTTGACCGACCACTACCCCTCGGCGTTGCAGGCCCCCCTCCAACTCGTCGGGACGGCCGACGACGCCGAGTACGCCGCCGGCGTCTACATGCTCGCGTTCAGGAAACGCGTGGTCTTCCTCGCGGACGCGACGGTCAACCAGGACCCCGACGAGGAGGTGCTCGCGGAAGTCACCAAACAGGCCGCAAAACTCGCCCGTCGTTTCAACGTCGAACCGCGTGCCGCCTTGCTCTCGTACTCCGACTTCGGCAGCGTCGACAACGAAGGGACCAGAAAACCCCGCCGGGCCGCACGGGTTCTCCGGGAAGACCCCGACGTGGACTTCCCCGTCGACGGCGAGATGCAAGCCGACACGGCCGTCGTCGAGGAGATGCTCACCGACACCTACGAGTTTGCCGACCTCGAGGAACCCGCGAACGTGCTCGTCTTGCCGAACCTCGAGGCGGGCAACATCACCTACAAACTCCTCCAGCGACTCGGCGGCGCGGAGGCCATCGGCCCGATGCTCGTCGGGATGGACGAGCCGGTCCACGTCCTCCAGCGTGGCGACGAGGTCCAGGACATCGTCAACCTCGCGGCCGTGGCGACGGTCGACGCACAGGAGTAGTCCGGGGTCGTCCGTTCGTTTTTCCCGAAAAGACGTCACGAACGCTCGGGACTTCGTCCCGGCTCCAGCGGGAGTATGGACGGTCTACGAAAGCTACGCGTCGCTCTGGACGTCGAGTTCGTCCAGTGAATCGATTTCCTCGCTGATCCGTTCGATACGAGTCGTCTGTTCTTCGTTCGCGGCGGCGATCTCCTCGGACATGCTCGCGACGTCTTCGAAGTTATCGGCGGCCTCGTCTACCATCGAAGCGATCTCTTCGCTGCTTGCCGCCTGGTCGTCGGTG
>LKNC01000022.1 GCA_001564255.1 Natrialbaceae archaeon Tc-Br11_E2g1 | reverse complement strand
CTCGTATCACCGAGGTCGAGCACGAACGCCGCGATGACGGCGGCGAGGATGACGGTGATAGCCACCATCAGGATGACCCCGATGACGGGCGATACGGCACGTTCCTCGTCGTTTCCGACGAGTTTCTTGGGTAGGGTACTGAGGTCCATAGTTCGATTTCCTTATCCCACACCACCGAAACGGTCGGAACCCATATCCCGGACGCGCCGGAATACGGACCTGACGACCGATCGGGAATCCCCGTCCCGCGGCCGTCGTCGACTTCCTTCGTTTCGTTGGTGCTTACGTACTACTCTCTGATCACGACCTATAAAATTACTCCTAATTTCCCGTGATGTTAGAATCTCGAGTTCGTTACCGTCTCCAGATCTGATATACGAGGGCGACGGTCGCCGTCGGTCCCGACGATCCCCGCTCCCCGCCCGATGGCCGGATAGCGGCGTCCTCCGGGGGTTCCGGTCCCCGCTGACGTCGGTGTCACCTGGTTGTTCCGTGGCCCCTGCGGGATTTATGTCCCTGTGGTGACAGTACACATCCACCGATGCACACCGACATCTCCGCCGGCACACTCGAGGTGGGCCGATGACCGACGAGCGAACGGCGGTCGGCCACGACCTGCCCGACAGCCCGGTTCACACGACCGGCACCGACCACGTCACGATCTGGGGGAGCAACGAGGCGGACACGGTCGCCTTCTACCGCGATCTGCTCGGGATGCCCCTCGTGCTCCGCCAGCCGAACCTCGACGATCCCTCCCAGACACACCTCTTTTTCGACACCGGCGACGGGCGCATCCTGACGGTGTTCGTCGGCGACCGTGACTCCGCCCGGGGTCAGCGTGGGGGCGTCGGCGCTGTCCACCACCTCTGTTTCGGCGTCGATCCCGGGGAGTACGAGGACGTGATGGCGGCCCTCGAGGACGCCGGCAAACGGTACAACGTCTTCGATCGGGGGATCTTCCACTCGATCTACACGCAGGACAACAACGGTCTCGTGATCGAGCTCTCGACGGACAAATACGAGATCCCCGACGACCGCCGCGGCGAGGTGCTCGCGAACGCACAGCGACTGCGCGAGGCCGACGGTGCCGACTACGCGAGAGACGAACACCTCCGGGCGGCGATCGAGGCGGTCGGCCTCGAGGTCATAGAACACGACCTCCCCGAAGCCGGCTCGGGTGTCGGCGGGCTCTGATCCTGCCGGAGTCGACCTCGAGGTCGCCGCCGGGGTGGTCGACGCGTTCGCGGGTGAACTGTAAGGGGCTGGCCGTCGTAGATCCGGGTATGGCCGACGCGACCCTCGTCTTCGACGACGACTGTGGCTTCTGTACGTGGTGGGCCGAGTTCTTCGAACGGAGAGGCGACCTCGAGATCGTCGGTTTCTCCGAGATCGACCCCGAGTTGCGCGAGCGGCTTCCGGACGAGTACGACCACTGTTCGCACCTGCTCGCCGACGGAACACGCTACTCCTGTGGCGCGTCGATCGAGGAGGCGTTCGCCCGGTCGGACCTCGGGAAACCCGCCCGCCCGGTCCTCGAGGCCTTGCGGGAGGTCGGGACCTACAACGACCTCCGGGAGCTGGGGTATCGGCGGGTCGCGGGCGATCGGGCCCTGTGGGGGCGGCTGTTCTCGAAGACGCCGCCGGCCCGACGTGACTCAGAGCGCCCGTCACCGGACGACCCCCGGTAGACGTTCGCAGAAAGCTAAACTCGAATATGTGTAGTTAAGTGTCGTGCTGACCCACTTACGAGAGAATGGCCTACTACGCGGGGGTCGACCTCGGGGCGACGAACGTCCGGGCAGTCGTCGCGGAGAACGACGGGACGACGATCGGCTCGAAAAAGAGCGGTACGCCACGGGGACCCACGGGCATCGACGTCACCGAGGGCGTCCTCGCGACCCTGCGGGCGGCCTGTCGGGACGCGGGGATCGAGCCGACGGGGATCGAGGCGGTCGGCGTCGGCTCGATCGGCCCGTTCGACCTCGCCGAGGGGACGGTCGTCGATCCGGCGAACCTGCCGGATACGGTCGATCGCATCCCCCTCACGGGACCGATCGAGAACCTCGTCGACAGCGAGGAGGTCTACCTGCACAACGACACCAACGCGGGGGTCATCGGCGAGCGCTTTCACTCCGATCGCAACCCCGACGACATGGTCTACGTGACGATTTCCTCGGGGATCGGCGCGGGCGTCTGCTGTGACGGCGAGATCTTGGGCGGGTGGGACGGCAACGCCGGCGAGGTCGGCCACTGGGTGATCGATCCCCGCGAACGACTGACCTGTGGCTGTGGACGCGACGGCCACTGGGAAGCGTACTGTTCGGGCAACGGTATCCCGGAGTACGTCCGCCTGCTCGCGGAGGACGACCCGACGATCGCGACCGAGTTGCCACTCGAGGATCCCGACTTCTCGGCCCAAGACGTCTTCGGACTCGCAGGCGAAGACGGGTTGGCCGATCACGCGATCGAGCAGATCACCCACTGGAACACGATCGGGCTGACGAACGTGATCCACGCGTTCGCGCCGCTCGTGGTCTCGATCGGCGGTGCGGTCGCGCTCAACAATCAAGGGCTCGTGGTCGATCCGGTCCGCGAACGCCTCGCCGAGACCGTCATGACGAACGTCCCCGAGATCACGGTGACGGGGATGGGCGACGACGTGGTCGTCAAGGGCGCACTCGCGAGTGCGATGACCGGCGGCACCGGCGACCGACGGCGACTCCACCCCTGACCTTTTGTCTCCACGCGCCGAGTCCACCGTATGCGCCGCAGAGCCCTCCTCGGCTCGGCCGCCACGGGTACCCTGACGCTCGCGGCCGGCTGTGTCTCCCCCACGTCCCTGCTGGGCACCGATCCTCGAGCGTACGACCCGCTCGGTACCGTGCCCGTCGACGGTGCCGCCGAGACGGTCGTCGGCGACGACGGCGACACGGCCTACGTCGCCGCGACCGAGGGTTTCGCCGCCGTCGACGTGAGCGATCCCGCGGAGCCGACCGTCCTCACACAGCGGCGGGACCTCGAGGTCGACGGTCGGCCCCTCACCGAGATCTTGGACCTCAAGGTCTCCGGCGACCGGCTGGTCGTCCCGGGTCCGGCCAACCCCGCCGGCTTCGACGAGTTCGAAGGGTTCGCTCTCTACGACGTGAGCGACCCCGGAGAGCCGGTCCGGATCGGCGAGTACGAGACCGGCTATCACATCCACAACTGCTATCTCGACGACGAGTACCTCTACGTCGTGCGAAACGGCGAGGACGGCAACCCGCTCGTGGTTTTCGACGTCGGCGAGGACGACCCCGAAGAGATCGGCCGCTGGTCCGTCCTCGAGTACGAACCCGCGTGGGCGGACGTCGAGTGGCGTCTGCACTACCTCCACGACGTCTACGTTCACGACGACATCGCCGTCCTCGCTTACTGGAACGCCGGCACCTTCTTACTCGACGTGAGCGAGCCGGCCGACCCCGAGTACGTCTCACACGTCTCCGAGACCGACGTCGACGATCAACGGGAGGTAGACGGGCCGGCGGTCGACGACGCCTACTTCGGGCTGCCGGGTAACGACCACTACTCGGCGGTCGACGACGCCGGCGACCTGCTCGCCGTCGGGAGAGAGAGCTGGGCGGGTGAGGACGGCGACCCGGTGGGTGCAGGCGGGATCGACCTCTTCGACGTGCGAGACCCCACCGAGCCGACGTTGGTGGCGAGCGTCGAACCACCGGCGACACACGACGCCTCCTACCGGGGCGGGATGTGGACCACCGCCCACAACTTCGAACTCCGGGAGGACCGCCTCTACTCATCGTGGTACCAGGGCGGGGTGAAGATCCACGACGTGAGCGATCCCGGGAAGCCGACGGAACTCGCCTGGTGGCGCGAGCCCGACATCGCGGGCTTTTGGACCGCTCGAGTCGCCGACCCCGGCGAGACGTTCGTCGCCAGTTCGACGGAACTGATCCCGAACGCCTCGACTGCGGGCTCGCTGTACGTCTTCCCGATCGAGGAGGGCGACCAGGCCGATCCACCGTCTCTCACCGACGCCTGATACTATTGATCGTGACGTTTCTCGGCGAAGCAAACCTTTTGTTGCCGTGGTCCCTAGGGTAGTCGATGACCGACCCGGACCCCGAGAACCCCACACTGGCGACCCGCGTGGAAGACTGGATCGAGCGTGAGATGCCGATCATCCAGTCCCACGGCGGGACGAGCGCCGTCCGGGAAGCCGACCCCGAGACGGGTGACGTCGTCATCGAACTCGGTGGCGGCTGTAGTGGCTGTTCGGTCGCCGACGTGACGACTGGCAACATCGAGGCGGCCCTGCTCGAGTGGGAGGAGATCGAGGACGTGATCGTACGCGTGCCCGACCCGCGTGACCAACTTGGCGGGCCCGACCAGGCCGAGTCGATCATGGGGATCGATCGCACCGAGGGCGGCCGTGGCGACTGGGGATCCTCGAACCCCGGGAAGAATCACTTCTGATCGGTCTCCACGTCTCGAGCGCCGACCCCGGACGGACGACACTGCCGAGTGACAACTCGGTGGCCTCTTCCGGTCGAACCGACCAGGAGAGCGCGGTCCAGCAGGCAAAAGGCGCGAGCTATCGCCCGGAGTGGCCCGGAACCGGCCGACGAACGCCGGCTCGAGGATCCGCTGGGCGAGCCCGAAGACGACTCCGACCACCCGTCTGTTGGCCATATCACCCCGCTCTTTCCATCCTTGCCCGGGTCACAGCCGGGGCTCGCCTGTGTCGCCAACGCGAGACACCCCTGGCCAGTTTTGGGAACGCCTATATGCTTTTACGCGCCAACCGTTCACTCGTACACTATGACGCGTGGACGTCCGCAGTTCGGAGGTGTCAGCGATGACTGACGAGACCGACGGTGACGCCGAGACAGACGGCGGCGTCCGTGCCTACACAGTCCGTCTCGAGCTCGTCGACGAGCCCGGAGAGCTCCTTCGGGCCCTGCGACCGATCGCCGACAACGGTGGCAACCTGCTCTCGATTCACCACCAGCGTGGCAACATCACCCCACGGGGACACATCCCCGTCGAGGTCGATCTGGAGTGTCCGCCGGACCGCTTCGACGGGATCGTCGACGCGCTCCGGGACGCCGGCGTCAACGTGATCCAGGCCGGCGAGGAACGCTACGGCGAGGAGGTGAACGTCGTCCTCGTCGGCCGGCTCGTCGAGACCGACCTCTCGGGGACCCTCGAGGCGATCGAGGCCGACGCCGAGGCCGCGGTGGTCGACCTCTCGCTTGCCGCTCCCGACGGTATCGACGAAACGTCGAGCGCCCGGGTCCGGCTTGCGGTCGATTCCGGACGGATCGACGAAGCCTTTTCGGCTGTTCGGTCGGTCGCCGACGAACGCGACCTCTCGGTCGTCGAACCGCTCCCGGGGGGTGACGCCTGATGAGACTCGCCATCCTCGGAGCAGGCGCAGTCGGGCGCTCGGTCGCTGAACTTGCCGGCGAGTACGGCCACGAGGTCGTCGCCATCGCCGACTCGAGTACCGCCACGGTAGACGAGGTCGGTATCGACGTCTCGAGTGTCCTCGCGAGCAAGGACGCGGGCGAGGGGGTCGGCTCCGGTGACCCCGAGGCCGTCTTCGATAGCGACTACGACGTCCTGATCGAGGCGACGCCGACCACCCTCGGCGACGCCGAACCCGGGTTCAGCCACGTCGTTCGCGCACTCGAGGACGACCGCCACGTCGTGCTCGCGAACAAGGGGCCGGTCGCCGAGCGATACGAGGAACTGCGAGACCTCGAGGCGGCGAGTGCGGGTTCGATCCGTTTTGAGGCGACCGTCGGTGGCGCGATCCCGGTCCTCTCGACGATCGAAGACTGCACGCCCGAGTCCGTCACCGCGGTTCGAGGCGTGTTGAACGGGACGGCGAATTTCATCCTCACGCGGATGGCCGCCGAGGGACTGGGCTACGAACACGTCCTGGGTGAAGCCCAGGACCTGGGTGTCGCGGAAGCCGACCCCACCTTCGACGTCGACGGCACTGACGCCGCACTGAAGTTCGTCATCCTCGCGAACGTGCTCTCCGACGGTGGCTTCAGCCTCGAGGACGCGGAGGTAGACGGTATCCAGAACGTTCCGGGGAGCGCACTCGAACTCGCCGCCGAGGACGGCCGGACGATCCGACTCATCGGCGAGGCAACGCGTGAGGGCGTCCGCGTCGGCCCGCGTCTGGTTCCCGAAAACGGCGCGCTCGCGGTTACCGGCACGCGTAACATCGTCCAGATCGAGACGCGAAACGCCGGCAGTCTCCACAACAGCGGCCGTGGGGCCGGTGGACCGGAGACGGCGACGGCCGTCCTCTCCGACGTCGGTCGACTGCCAGAGCTGTAATCGGCCCACGATCGGCGCGCCCCGTCTTTTCGAACGATCGTCTCCAGGACACAGTCCCCTCGATCGGACCGTCCATGTCAGTGTGTCACCGACACAAACCGCAAGCGGGCTCCGGGGTGGTCTGAACGGGGTTTCGAAATGGTTTTAACCGCAACGGGCAAAATAGACCGATATAAGCGCCTCTGCGCGTGAGCTACAACAATGAGCGAACAACACCAGAACCTGGCCGTCATCGGTCACGTTGACCACGGAAAGAGTACACTGGTCGGGCGCCTCCTCTTCGAGACGGGGAGCGTACCCGAGCACGTCATCGAACAGCACCGCGAGGAAGCAGAAGAGAAAGGCAAAGGCGGATTCGAGTTCGCCTACGTCATGGACAACCTCGCCGAGGAGCGAGAGCGTGGTGTCACCATCGACATCGCCCACCAGGAGTTCACCACCGACGAGTACGACTTTACCATCGTCGACTGTCCTGGCCACCGCGACTTCGTCAAGAACATGATCACGGGCGCATCCCAGGCGGACAACGCCGTCCTCGTCGTCGCCGCTGACGACGGTGTCGCGCCCCAGACCCAAGAGCACGTCTTCCTGGCTCGTACCCTCGGTATCGACGAACTCATCATCGGCATCAACAAGATGGACGTCGTCGACTACCAGGAATCCACCTACGACGACGTCGTCGAAGAGGTGACGCAGCTGCTGAACCAGGTTCAGTTCAACACCGAGGACGCCTCGTTCATCCCGATCTCGGCGTTCGAGGGCGACAACATCGCCGAGGACTCCGACAACACGCCGTGGTACGACGGCGAAACCCTGCTCGAGGCACTCAACAACCTGCCAGCTCCACAGCCACCGACGGACGCACCGCTGCGTCTCCCCATCCAGGACGTGTACACGATCTCCGGTATCGGTACCGTCCCCGTCGGACGTATCGAGACCGGTGTGATGAACGTCGGCGACAACGTCTCCTTCCAGCCCAGCGACGTCGGCGGCGAAGTGAAGACGATCGAGATGCACCACGAAGAGGTGCCCAAAGCGGAGCCCGGTGACAACGTCGGATTCAACGTCCGCGGCATCGGCAAAGACGACATCCGCCGTGGTGACGTCTGTGGCCCCGCCGAGGAGCCACCGAGCGTCGCCGAGACGTTCCAGGCACAGGTCGTCGTCATGCAACACCCGTCCGTGATCACCGCGGGGTACACCCCGGTGTTCCACGCCCACACGGCACAGGTCGCCTGTACGATCGAGTCCATCGACAAGAAGATGGACCCCGCAAGCGGCGAGGTCGCAGAGGAGAACCCCGACTTCATCCAGTCGGGTGACGCTGCCGTGGTCACCATCCGACCACAGAAGCCCCTCAGCATCGAGCCCTCGAGCGAGATTCCCGAACTCGGGAGCTTCGCCATCCGTGACATGGGTCAGACCATCGCGGCCGGCAAGGTCCTCGAGGTCGACGAGAAATAAATGCAGCAGGCACGCGTTCGACTCGCAGGCACGAGCCCACAGGACCTCGATAACATCTGTGAGGACGTCCGCGAGATTGCGAACAACACCGGCGTCAACCTCAGCGGTCCGATCCCGCTGCCGACCAAGACCCTCGAGGTTCCGACGCGAAAGTCGCCCGACGGCGAGGGTACCGCGACGTGGGAGCACTGGGAAATGCGCGTCCACAAGCGCCTGATCGATCTGGACGCCGACGAACGCGCACTCCGTCAGCTCATGCGCATCCAGGTGCCCAACGACGTCTCGATCGAGATCGTCCTCGAGGACTGATCGATCGACCCCCGTATCGGGATGCCAGTTTTCGGGCATCGTGTTCGACAGCTGCAAGACTCCTGAGTTCTTTTGTCCGTTCCGCCCGTAGCGGTCGGTATGTCCCGATCCTCGGCCGGCCCGATCCTCGAGACGCTGGCCCTCTTCTTGCTCGTCGCCGTCGTCCAGGCGCTCGCGGGGCTCGTCGGTGCGGTCGCCGGCCTGTTCGTCCTGTCGACGCCCGTCTCCCAGAACCCCTGGACGGTCGTCACCAGCGTCTACGCCCACGGTGGTCTCGGGCACCTCGTCTCGAACAGCGTCGCCCTCGTCGTCTTCGGCTGGCCGGTCGCGAGGGCCACTACTCGCCTGCGTTTTCACCTCTTTTTCGTCGTCACCGGCGCACTCGCGGGGATCTCACAGGTCTGGTTCGGTGGCGTTCTCGGAGCCAGCGTCGGCGTCCTCGGAGCCAGCGGTGCCGTCTTCGCCCTGCTCGGATACCTTCTGGCCTCGAACCCCGTCGCCGAGGGACTGTCCTCGATCGTCAAGGTGCCCACGTGGCTCGTCGCCCTCGTCTTCTTCTCGCTCGCCGGTGTCGTCACCCTGGCGACTGCCAGCCCTCGGGCCGCCCTGATCGCTCACTTCACCGGCTTCCTGATCGGACTCGTCGCCGGCCGGGCACGGCTCCTCTATGTCCCACCCCGCGCCCGCGACCGACCCGCCCAGGGCGACTCGAGGCTGTGAGGGCCGGCAACAGAACCGCCGAAACACAAGCTACAAATAGCGACGCCGGTTACGCGTTCTCGAGGGCTCGTAGATCAGTGGCAGATCGCTTCCTTCGCAAGGAAGAGGCCCCGGGTTCAAATCCCGGCGAGTCCACTATTCTGCGGCGCGAACAAATCCGTGAGCGCCGTAAATCGTCGTCGACGCCCGGATTTGAAGCCCTGTGAGTCGCAGCCCGCGCAGTGAGGCACGAACGAACAGGAACGTCTCACAATGGGTTCAAATCCCGGCGAGTCCACTTCTTCACGTCGCTTCGCTCGCTCAGTCGTGGACTCACCGAACATCGCAAACCCGAAGGGTTTGCTCAATCCCGGCGAGGCCGCTGCGCTCTCTACTGCGATCAGGAACACGCAGCGACGACGACCGTGGCACAGCGTTTCTGAGGAAACTTCGATCTCGACGCCTCTCGAGTTCGAGGGAGTTCCGGAGGTAGTCGATCACGTCTCGTGGGACGGCTCGGCAACGGACGTTGCTGGACGCCTCATGTCGAACCTGACTCTTAGGCACTCACTTCCGAACGCGAACCACCGAACGTGGATCACGATGGCCCGGACCTATTCGATGCCTTCGAACTCGAGGATCCGTTCGCGGATCGCCGTCGGAACCGGCGAGGGCCGTTTCTCCTCGGGGTCGACGAACACGAGCGTCGTCTCGCCGCTTGCGACCGTCTCCCCCATAGAGCGAACGTCGTAGACCATCGTCGCGCTCGTCTCGCCGAGTTCCGAAACCGAAACCGCGACGGTCAGGTCGTCCTCGAGGGTAATCGGTCGGCCGAAGTCGATCTCGAGGTTGGCGATCACGAAGTTGTAGGTCTCGAGTGTAAGTCCCATGACCTCGTGGACGTAGGCCGTGCGGGCTTCCTCGAGGTAGGTTCCGACGACGACGTTGTTGACGTGGTTTTCGGTGTCCAGGTCGCGATACCGGACGGGGACGGAAACGGTGAACTCCTCGCTCATGTGGGGTTCCGAAGGCGGCCCGGGTAAAAACGGGTGTGATTGTGGCAGTCCAAGCTTTCAGTCGCTCGCGTACAACTCGGCGTGGTGTGTCGCCCGACAGCGGGGCGTGTTTCCGTTTCGAACGGCCGTCACCGCCGGCGACGGGCCGTGAGACGTGATCGAGTGTTCACTGACGGTTCTCCGGCAGTGTTAATCGTCCGCCGGGGCCCTCGAGGTCAGTTCGACGGACGCCGCGTCGACCTCGAGTTCCTCTAGGGCGACCTGGGCGGCGCGTTTGCCCGAGACGAGCATGGCGCCGAACGTCGGGCCCATCCGCGGGAGGCCGTAGGCCGTCGCGGTGGCCATCCCGGTGGCGATGAGACCGTCGTGGACGAGGCCGGTGTGTTCGACCACGGCGTCCTCGCTTTTGCCGACCCACATCGAGTCGTGGCCGGGCGAATCGTGGCCGGGTGCGCCGTACTGGTCGTCACCGGTTCCGTCCATACCCGTCGCACTCGCCTCGGCGTCGCCGATGCCCGGTGCGTCGAGGACGCCGCGCTCGTCGAGTTTCTTCACTGCCATCGCGTCGTGGCCGGTGGCGTCGATCACCAGGTCGGCCTCGACGGCGATCGGATCGACGCAGGTGATCTCCCGTGGCAGGGCGTGGACGGGCGTCCAGTTCATCACGATCCCGGAGACGCGGTGGTTCTCGCGGATCACGATGTCCGTGAACTCGGTCATGTTCTGTATCTTCGCGCCCGCGTCGCAGGCGGCTTTGATCAGCCCCGAGCAGGCCTCGGGCCCGTTCGCAACGAACAGCCCCTCGCTGTCCTGGGATCGCTTGTAGGAGACCTCGAGGTCCTCCAGGACCTGCTGGGCTGGGTCCCGAACCGTCACTTTGTTCATCAGGAAGCCACCGAGCCAGAAGCCCCCACCTAAGTAATTGTTCTTCTCGACGACCATCGTCTTCACGCCGCGTTCTGAGAGCTCTTTGGCGGCCATCAACCCCGACGGGCCGCCGCCGACGACGATGACGTCGCTGTCGGAGAAGTCCATGAACTCCTCGGTCCACTCCTGGCCGATCGCACGCGTTACGTCCGCCTCGCCGACGTCGCTGAACTGATCGAATTCGCTCATACAACTAGGTAATATCTTTCAGTGGTGAAAAAAGCATCGCAGGACCGTTCGCTGAAATATCGGTCGGTTGATCGGACACGGGCGGCAGAACCTTCAAGCCCCACCTGCACCAACTACCGGCGAATGAGACGACGCGCGTTTCTCGCCGTCACGGTGGTCGCCGCGGGCGGTTGTCTCGACGGCATAGACGACGAGGAAACGCCCGTCGACCCGGAAGACGTCGTAATCGTCGAGGACGGACTCGGCCGGGAGGACCCCGGGACCGAAGACGAACGGGCCTACGTCTACGGCATCGTTAGAAACGAAGGCGACAGGGAACTGAGCTACCTCGAGATCGAGGCGACGTTCTTCGATTCGGACGGCGAGACGCTCGACAGCGTCATCGAGCACGTCGAGGACGTCACGAGCGGCGAGGAGTGGGCCTTCGAAGTCGAGTACCCGCGGTTCGGGGAGGACGCCGCGCTCGTCGACGACTACGACCTCGAGCCGTCGACCGGGCTATGACCGAGGGCGACGACGGGGTCTCGACGCTCGCAAAGCAGGGGTCGATCACGTTCGTCGGAAACGTCGTAAACGGCGTGCTCGGCTTCGCCATCGTCATGTTGATGACCCGCTTTGTCAGCCCGTCGGTCTATGGGCTGTTCGTACTTGCGACGTCGGTGGTGCTCTTCTCGCAGGTGTTCGCAAACCTCGGACTGCCACTGGCGATCGACTACTTCGTCCCGCAGTATCTAGACGACGGCGAGTATGGCAAGGCCAAGGGCGTAATCGTTCAGGTGACGGCGACGGTGCTCGTGACCGCCTCGATCGTCGCAGTCGCCCTCGCTATCGGTGCCTCACGTGTCGGTGACCTTTTCGGGGAACCCTCACTCGTAATCGCGCTGGTGTTTTTGAGCGTCTCGATCCCGATGCTCGCCGTCTACAACGTCTTGCTCACCTCCTACTACAGCATCAAGAAACTGAAATACCGTGTGGTCATGCGCGACCTCGTCAGGCCGCTCGTCCGCTTTGCTGTCACCCTCACGTTCTTGCTTGCGGGCTTTGGCCTCCTCGCGCTCATCGGCGGCTACGTCGTCGGTCTGTTGGTCGCGATCACCGTCGGCTCGATCCTCTTTTTCTACCGGGCCTGGAGGATCGTCGCCGCGGACCTCGAGGCCGTCCCCTCTCGGCCCCTGTTCACCTACTCGCTGCCCCTGGCGATGACGAGCGTCATCTACGTCCTGATGGGCCACGTCGACTACTTCGTGCTCGGCTTTTTTCTCGCCTCCGACGACGTTGGAATCTACCGGGTCGGCTTTATGCTCGGTTCCGCGCTGATGATCATCTTCAGTTCGCTCGCGCCGGTGTTCAAGCCACTCATCGCCGAGAGAAAGGAGAACACGGTCCTCGTCGAACAGCGGTTCCGGATCGCCGCCCGCTGGATCGCCGGCTTTACGCTCCCCATCGCGATCACCCTCACTCTGGGCGCGAGCTCCTACCTCGCTGTCCTCTATACCCCCCAGTACGCCGAGGCGAGTGCCGTCGTCGCCTTGCTCTGTGGTGCCTTCCTGTTCAACGTCGTCTTCGGCGGCCCAGACGGCACCCTGCTTCAGGGGATGGGCTACTCGCGGACCGTCTTCGTGAACACGTCGGTTCTCTTCGGGGTGAACATCGTCGTCTCGGTCGCCCTCGTCCCCGTCTTCGGTATCGAGGGTGCGGCGATCGGCTCGGCGGCGGCTCTCGTTCTCGTCGGCGTGCTCACGATCGGCGAACTCTACTACGTCGACGACATCCACACGTTCACGCGTGCGTTCGGGAAGGTCGTCTTCGCGGGGCTCCCCGCAACGCTCGTGGGCGTCCCAGTCGTCGTCTTTGCCCCCTCTGATCTGTTCGTCGTTGTCACGCTCCCCGTCGTCGTCCTCACCACCTACGCCCTCTCTCTCATCGCCACCGATGCCTTCACCGACAGCGACGCCCGGATGGTCGCGGAGTTCGGTCCCGGTGTCAGCAGGTGGCTGCCGATCGGCCCGTTCGATCGGTGAGGCGGTTCGGTTACGCACTGGCTGGATTCGACGACTCCGATCTCGAACGCGATCCCACGCTCCGCGAGGAACACGGCCTCCAGATGTAGGGAACGACTGGCAGACTCCGCGGTCTCCCGTTTCGTATTCGTTCTTCGAGTCGGTCACGCCGTTCCTGACGGAAAACGAGCGGATCGACGATCCATATGGAATACAAAAGGTTATACCTTCACGATCGAAAATGAGAGACAATGACAAACACAACCGTGGATTATGTTGTCGTAGGTGCAGGATCGGCTGGCTGTGCAGTGACGCGTAGACTCGTCGAGAGCGAGGCCGAGGTGCTGTTGCTCGAGGCCGGTGCGCCCGACGAGGAACTGCGTGAGGCCATATACACACCGGTCCTGTTCCCGACGTTGTTCAAAGGTGAGGCCGACTGGGAGTACTACACGGAACCGCAATCGGAGATGAACGACCGGCGGCTGTATCACCCACGCGGTAAGACGCTCGGCGGGACGAGCGCGCTGAACGCCCAAATCTACAACCGAGGGAGTCCGTGGGACTACGACAACTGGGCTGCGCTCGGAAACGACGGCTGGGCGTCCGACGAACTCCTGGAGACATATCGTCGAGCCGAGAATTTTACTGGTACCGGTGGCGACGAGCGGTACCACGGGACCGACGGCCCACTCGAGGTCGCGGATCTGACCGACCCACACCCTTCGTCGGAGGCGTTCATCGACGCGGCTGCCGAGTGCGGAATCGATCGGAACACCGACATCAACGGAGACCGCCAGGATGGCGTCGGGCTCTACCACGTTACCCAGCGAAACGGCGAGCGTTGCAGCAGCGCTGCGGCGTACGTCAAGCCGGTGCTTGACCGACCGAATTTCCGTGTGGAGACCCGCGCACACGTGACTGGCATTCGGTTCGAAGGGGAGCGGGTAATCGGCGTGACGTACGAACAAGACGGGAAGACCCACCGCACGGACGTCTCCGAGGAGGTGATTCTCAGCGCGGGGGCGTATAACTCGCCGCAACTGCTCATGTGTTCGGGGATCGGGCCGGCTGACCACTTGGCAGACCACGGCATCGACGTTGTCGTCGATCTACCTGGCGTCGGGCAGAATCTCCAGGACCACCTGTTCACGTTCGTCGTCTACGAGCGCACCGACGGACAACCCCCTGCGGAAACGTCGAACATTGGGGAAGCCGGCGGGTACGTCTACGTTGATTCTGCCGAGCCCTCCCCCGACCTTCAGTTCCACTTCTGTCCGGTGTACTACATGGACCACGGCTTCGAAAATCCCGAGGGCCTCGGATTCTCAATCGGTTCGACGCAGGTCCGACCCGAAAGTACGGGCATGGTGACACTTGCCTCCGCTGATCCGATGGACGATCCAGTTATCGATCCACAGTACCTCAGCGCGGAACCCGATCTAGCGGTTCTGCGGGAGGGGATCAAACGGGCTCGCGAGATCGCTAACGCAGACGCCCTCTCGCCGTTCCGCGGCCAGGAGCTCTGGCCGGGCGAGTCGGTGACGACCGACGCGGAAATCGAAGCGCACGTCCGCGACACCGCACACACGGTGTATCACCCAGCCGGCACGTGTAAGATGGGCGACGGCGATGACGCCGTGGTAGACGACCGCCTCCGCGTCCACGGCGTTTCGGGACTCCGAGTCGCCGACGCCTCGATCATGCCGAAAATCACGAGCGGCAACACCAACGCCCCGTCGATTGCGATCGGTGAGCGGGCCGCGGACTTCGTTCTCGCCCGATAACTAAAGCTCCAGCGAGGGAGAGTACAGGGACAACAGGAGAAGGCCCACAACTTCAGTTGTGTAGAGCACGTCACCGCCGAGTTATTTTTGAATGGTGAGAGTCAACCGAAACGTACTGAATGGCGATCGAACTCGAGGCGACGACCGAGCCCCCGGGTCTCGAGGTGTACGACCCGATCGAGCAGCGACGCCTGCACGTACACACCGCTGGCCCCGTCTCCCCTCGCCCTACCGACGGTGAACGGCTTTGCTTCCCGGTGGACGTCGCCTGGACGATCGAAACCGACGAGATCGTCTTCGACCAGCGACACTTCCTCAGCGTTCACGCCGAGGACGGCACGTGGGAACGAAGCGTCGAGGCCGGGGAGACGGTCGCGCTCGAGGCCGGAACGACGTTCGTCGGCTGTAGCGGCCCGATCCAGCTCTACTGTGGGTTCGACGCGGGCGGGCTAGTCGAGACCGGGATCGGCTCGAGTCGGCTGGCGTTCGAGGAGGCGACCACGGTCGCCCTCGGTGCACGCTCTCACCACGAGAGACCCGCCGGGACGATTACGACGCCCGACGATCCCGGGTCGATCGCCCGTGCGATCTCGTTTCTCCCCTCGGCGCTGAAGACGACCTCGCCCGAACGGACGTGGCCGACCCTCCGTGGGCATCCGCCCGTGCTCGAACTCGGCGAGAGCTTCGAGACGCCCACGGCCGTCTCGCTACCGGACTCGTCGATCACGATCACCGTCACCCCCTCCTACCGGGAACTGTTCACCGTCGCGCCGCTTGCGTTCTATCTCGGCGCGAACGTCGAGCTGGGCAGCGAACCGACCCTCGAGACGCCACGGTTCGAACGGCGACTCGGCCACGACGCGACCCTCGAGGACGACGTGGCGAGGGTGCTCAAGCGCTGTTTCCTGCTCGACTGTCTCGTCCGGACCGAGGGGATCTACCGGTACGACCTCTACGAACGGGCCGGACTCGAGGCCGACCTCCCCTTCGAGCTCGCGTCGGTGTACGACGACCCGCTCCCGGCACAGCTCGAACGGTACCTCGAGGTTCCGTACGACCTGCTCGAGCCGTACGTTCCCCAGTGGCCACTGACCGCACACGTCCCCGCAGTCCCCGAGAGCGTCCGCGTACTCCCGTTCGTCGTCAACGAACTCGGGATCGTCCGTGAACCACGGGGTGAGCCACACGCGCGGTCGCCCCCGGCGACGACCACGGCCCGCCTCGCCCGCTCGGCGGCACAATCGCGCTCGAGCGTGGACCAGCGTGACGGGTCACGGGTGAGCGGGGGCGATCGGTACGTACTGCCCGCTGACACCGACGAATCGATCGAACACGCCTGGTTCGCCGACGGCGTTCCCCTGGCCGCCTCGAAAGCGACCCTCGAGGCCTACCGCAACCAACTCTCGCGTGATCGTCGAAGCGAGTCGATCGAAATCCTGCTCGTCTGTAACGACGTCCGTATGCTCTCCGAACACGACCTGTTAGACGGGGTCTACGGGAACCGCCAGCAACTGCCCTTCGACGTCGACTCGGAGTTCGGTGTCGACTCGGCGCGCCTCGGGACGCTGTTGACCGAAGGCGGCTACGACTTCGTCCACTACATCGGCCACGCGACACCCGACGGCCTCGAGTGTCCCGACGGGAAACTCGACGTGACAGACCTCGAGAGCGTCGACGTCGGCGTGTTCTTTCTCAACGCCTGTCGCTCCGCAGACCAGGGGCTCGCCCTCGTTCGTCGCGGTGCCTTCGGTGGCGTGGGGACCATCTCCGACGTCGACAACGAGGACGCCGTCGAGGTCGGCGAGACGATGGCCCACCTCCTGAACCTCGGGTTCCCACTCCGGGTCGCCCTCGAGATCGCCCGGGAGGACGCGTCGATCGGCGAGGAGTACCTTATTCTCGGAGACGGCTCGACTGACATCGCCCAGCCGGAAGGCGGTGCACCTGCCGTCGTCGAACTCGGCCTGACGGACGACGAGACGGTCGACTTTTCCGTACGGACGTATCCGACCAAAGAGT
>LKNC01000021.1 GCA_001564255.1 Natrialbaceae archaeon Tc-Br11_E2g1 | reverse complement strand
GTGAGCCGACCGAGAGGCACGAAAATAGATGGTGGTCAACTCGAGAGTGAGGCCCAGCCGCTCGCAGTACCGATTGCACCCAATTGGTGCCAAAGACGACTGAAAATTGGAACGGTTCCCCGTGAGGTGCGCCCGGGTTCCGACCCTAGACGCTCCGTTCGACGACCCAGTTCGCGATCCGATCCGGCGGACGGGTCGCGTCCACGACACCGGTCGCGACGGCACTGGACGGCATCCCCCCGACGCGGGCGGAGTCGGGGTCCTGGGCGAGCGTCGCTCCGCCGTCCGCGGAGACACGTTCGATACCCGCGGCGGCGTCTTTACCCATCCCCGAGAAGACGGCCGCGAGGAGTGGGCCCGTGCTCACCTCGACGGCCGACTCGAGGGTGACGTCGGCCGCCGGGCGAACGTTGTGGACGGGTGGCCCCTCGGTGAGTTCGAGTTCGAGGGTCTCCCGGTCCTCTCCGGTGACCTCGAGGTGGTACCCCCCTTTGGCGACGACGGCTTCGTTCGGTGAGAGGCGGTCGGTCGCAGTCGCTTCCCTGACCGCGAGGTCGCTCTGTGAATCGAGTCGGTCGGCGAAGCGTCCGGTGAAGCGATCGGGCATGTGCTGGACGACGATGACGCGGAGTCCGAGGGTTCCCGGGAGGTCACGGAGGACCCGCTCGACGACGGGTGGGCCGCCGGCCGACGCCGCGATGACGAGCGTCGGCGTCGATTCGGCACCGTCGAGGCCCGGAGCCGGCGTCGATTCGGCACCGTCGAGGCCCGGAGCCGGCGTCGACGCCGACGTGTCGGGCGCTTCCCCCCGGGACCCCGTCTCGAGGGGAACGGTCGCGTCCGCGACCAGCTGTACTTTCTCGAGGAGGTCGTCCGTGTAGTTGACGAGGCCCGCGGAGACCTCGCCGCCGGGTTTCGGGAAGAAGTCGACGGCACCCGCGTTCAGCGCGTCGAAGGTGGTCGTCGATCCCTCCTCGGTGTACCGGCTGAGCATCAGGGTCGGCGTCGGCCGTTCGGCGACGATCCGTTCGACGGCCTCGATCCCGTTCATCCCCGGCATCTTCACGTCCATCGTCACGACGTCGGGGTCGTGTGCCCGGACCGCCTCGAGGGCTTCCGTGCCGTTTGCCGCCTCGGCGACGACGGTGAATCCGCCCGCTTCTAGGATGTCACGGATCTGGACCCGCATGAACGGGGAGTCGTCCGCGACGACGACGTCGGCCATTGTACCTTCATATTTCAACTATTGCTATATATTACCTTGCTCTCACGTCGTTCGGACGACGACCCTCAGCCCGCCACGCCCGCCCTCCGAGAGCCGGACGTCCCACCCGTGTGCCCTCGCGATCTCGTCGACGATCGCCAGCCCGTGACCGTCCCCGCCGGCGGTCGCATAGCCCCAATCGAGGGCGTACTCCCGTTCGTCGTCGGGGATCCCCCGGCCCGTGTCCTCGAGGAAGAACCCGCGACCGTCCGCCAGCGGGCCGACGCGGACGGTGAGTTGCTCGTCGTCCCCGCCGCCGTCGACCGCGTCTTTGGAGCCATCGGGTTCCGAACGGCCAGTGGAGCCATGCTCTAAGGCGTTCGCGTAGAGTTCCTCGAAGAGCGTGTACACCCGCTCGGGATCGGCGTGGATCGTCCGATCACCGGCGACCGCCAGCGAGGCGGTTCCCGTCTCGATCCGTTTCCAACACTCCCGACAGACCGCCTGCAGTGACAGCGGTCTCGCCGTTTCCACCGGTTCGCCCGCGCGGACGAACGTCAGGATCTCCGCGACGAGCGCGTCCAGACGGTCGAACCCGTAGTCGACGTGCTCCAGGTCGGGGTGGTCACACTCCGAGCGAACGATCCCGAGTCGCCCCTGGCCGATGTTGAGCGGGTTCCGGAGGTCGTGTGAGACGGTGGTCCTGACACGTTCCAGTCGCCGACGCTGGTGTGTGAGCGTCTCGGCGGTCTCGAAGGCCCGCAACCCCTGTGCGAGCACCGTTCCGATCGGTTCGAAGTCGTCGTGTGCCCCCTCCGCGATCGGTTCGGTCGCGTAGAGATGCAAAACGCCGTCGGAAACGCCGCCGGCCTCGAGTGGAACGCTCACGCTCGAACGACAGTCCGCCTCGAACGCCCCACGCAGGCGTCGGTACTCCGGGTTCTCGCCGATCTCCGGGACGACCTGGACGGTCCCGGAGTCGGCCACTCGGGTCGTCGGCCCGGCACGCGTTGGGTCGATCCCGACCGTCGTCTGTGGGAGCGGGCCACGGGCTGGCCGGGCGCTGGCGTGGACCTCGAGACACCCGGCGTGGGCGTCGGCGATCCCGATCCAGACGGGCCACCCGAGGACGTCCGCGATCGCCTCACAGGCCGTCTGTCGGAACGCCACCCTGTCGGTTGCCGTCTCTCGCGTCTCGACGAGTCGCCGGTACACTGCTCGTAGGTCCATGTCCCGTCAGGGACGGTACGCCACCGACGAGTAAAACATCGACGTTGATTAGTTAGCTCGCCGTATAGTCGTCCGAACACGAGTATGATACGGGTGCTCCACGTCGACGAGGACGGCGACTCAGTCAGGAGAACGGCTGACCGCCTGCCCCGCGTGGACGGCCGGCTGACAGTTCGACCGGCCACCGACCTCGAGACCGCCATCGAACGGGTTCGAAACGGGGAGGTCGACTGCCTGCTTTCGGCGTATCGGGTTCGTGGGCACGCTGGCCTCGAGCTGGTAGAGCTGGTCCGCGAGATCCACCCCGGCCTGCCGGTCGTGTTCTACACCGACCGGGAGCCGGCGGCGATCGTCGAGGGGCTTCTCGCCGCCGACGCGACCGACTACGTCCGGAAGTCGACCGGCGATCACGACGACGTTCTCCTCGCGAGACGGATCAGGAACGTCGTCGAACGGGGACGGGTTCGAGGGGGAGACCGAACCCAGTATCGACAGCTGTTCGAGGACGCACCGGTGATGATGGCGTTCACGCGTGAAAAAGACGGGGAACCGCTCATCGAGGACTGTAACCAGCGGTTCGCCGACAAGCTGGGATACCCCGTGGCGGAGCTTCGAGGACGACCCCTCGCGGAACTGTACACGGAGGAGTCGACCCGGCAGCTACTCGACGGTGGTGGCTACGAGCGGGCCCTGGACGGTGAGTTCACCCCGAAAGAACGCGAGTTTCTCACGGCCGACGGCGAGGGACTCTCCACGTTGCTTCAGGCCTCGCCCCGTCTGGACGAGGAAGGTGAGACCGTCGGCACCCACGCGCTGTACGTCGACGTCACCGCCCGCAATCGGGCCCGAGAGGTACTCGAGCGGGCCGAAGCGATGGAAGCGTCGATGGACGGGATGGCCCTCCTCGCGGAGAACGGGGAGTACGTCTATCTGAACCGGGCCCACGCGGAGGTCTACGGCTACGAGAGCCCGGAGCCGTTACTCGGCGAGAGCTGGCGACGGCTCTACGAGGACGCCGAGATCGAACGGTTCGAGGACGAGATCTTTCCGACCCTCGAGGACGACGGCGAGTGGCGTGGGGAGGCCATCGGACTCCGTGCGGACGGAACCACGTTTCCACAGGAACTGTCGCTCAGCTACCTCGAGGACGGGAGTCTCGTCTGTACCGTCCGGGACGTTACAGACCGGGTAAAACGCGAACGGGAGATCCGGGAGCTCACCGACCGCCTCGAACTCGCAGTCGAGGGGGCGAACCTCGGTATCTGGGACTGGGATGTGACCACGGACGAGGTGGAGTTCAACGAGCAGTGGGCCGACATACTCGGCTACGACCTCGCGGAGATCGATCCACACGTCGATGCGTGGAAACGGCGCGTCCACCCCGACGACCGCGGGCGGGCCACCGCGGCCCTCGAGGCCCACATGGCCGGCGAGACGGACTACTACGAGAGCGAACACCGGATGCGAACCGCCGACGGCGACTGGAAGTGGATCCGGGACATCGGCAGGATCGTCGAACGGGCGGACGGGGAACCGGTTCGTGCCGTGGGGGTACACCTCGACGTCGACGAACGGAAGAGCTACGAAAGAGCCCTCGAGGACGAGCGGGACGTGTTCACCCAGGGACCCGCCGTCTTCTTCAACTGGGCGGACGAAACGGGGTGGCCAGTCGAGTACGTCTCCGAGAACGTCACGGACGTGTTCGGCTACACGCCCGAGCAACTCGAGTCCGGCGAGGTGCCGTACGCGACTCTCGTCCACGAGGCGGACCGGGACCGTCTCACCGAGGAGGTGGCGGTGAAACGCGACGCGGGGACCGACCGGTTCAGCCACGACCCCTACCGGGTCGTCACCGCCGATGGTGAGATACGGTGGGTAGTCGAACACACGAAACGCGTCAGACGGGACGACGGGAGAACCCGGTATCTCGGCTACCTCATCGACGTGACCGAACAGAAGACCCGTGAGGCGGAACTCCAGCAGTTCCGCAGGGCCGTCGAAGAGACCGCACACGCGATCTACATCACCGACAGGGACGGCCGGATCGAATACGCAAACCCCGCGACGACGGAGATCACCGGCTACGACGCGGAGGCGATCGTCGGGGAACGACCGGGCCTGCTCGGGTCGGAAGAACACGACGACAGCGACTACGATGCCCTCTGGGACACGGTTCTCTCGGGTGAGAAGTGGGAAGAAGAGATCGTCAGCGAACGAAAGGACGGTGACCGACTCGTCCTCGATCAGACGATCACGCCGATCACCGGCCCCGACGGCGAGGTACGCAAGTTCGTCGCGGTCGCTCGAGACGTCACCGATCGCAAACGTCACCGGGACTCACTCGAACGCGCCCGCGACGACCTCCGACAGATCATCGACCTCGTGCCGGACCTGCTTTTCGTGAAGAACCGCGACGGCGAGTACGTCTTCGCCAACGAGGCGACTGCCGACGCCTACGGCCTCTCACCGACTGACGTCGAGGGGAAGACGGACATGGAGGTGCTCCCCTCCGAAGAGCAAGCCCGGGAGTTCCGCGAGGGCAACCTCGAGGTGATCGATTCGGGCGAGCCAAAACGGATCCCAGAAGAGGAGTTGACCACCGCCGACGGCGAGACCAGACTGCTCCAGACGACGATACTCCCCTACGAGGTTACGGGGACCGGTGAGGAGGCCGTTCTCGTGTACGGCCGTGACGTAACCGAGTTGAAAGAGTACGAGCGACGACTCGAGACCCAGCGGGACACCCTCTCGGTTCTCAACGAGATCGTCCGTCACGACATCCGGAACGAACTCCAGTTGATACTGGCGTCCACCGAGAGTCTGGAAGGGCATATCGACGAGGACGGGCGGGAGTACGTCGAGCAGGCTCTCAACAGCGCCCGAAACGCAGTCAGGATCACCGATGACGCACGGCACGTCGCGGAAGTGACGCTGAAAGACGTCGAACCCACGTCGGTCAGTCTCCCCCGCGTCCTCGAGACGGAGATCGACGAGGTCCGATCGACCGACGAAACCGCCGTCGTCAGGACCCGGGGGCCTATCCCGGCCGTCGACGTCGCCGCCGACGACATGCTCGAGTCGGTGTTCCGGAACCTCCTGAAAAACGCCATCGTACACAACGACGCGGAGACCCCGGAGGTGACGGTCTCGGTGACCGAAAAGGACGATCACGTCGTCGTGAGCGTCGCGGACAACGGCCCCGGGATCCCCGACAGCCGGAAAGACGAGGTCTTCGAGAAAGGCGAGATGGGTCTCGATAGCGACGGAACCGGAATGGGTCTCTACCTGGTCGCGACACTTCTCGAGGACTACGGCGGTGACGTCTGGATAGCGGACAGAGCGGGACGAAGTCCCGCGAGCAATCGGCTGGAAGCCGACGACGATTCCAGGGGGTCCGTTTTCAACGTCGAACTGCCCCTGGCGGAACAGCCCTCCTCGTCGTCAGGTCCGGATTGACAGCCCGCGCAGTATCACTTTCGCAGGAGTAACGTCACTGCGAGTGCCACACTCGACGCCGAAAAACAGGCGAGCACCAGGAACACCTCGAGTTCCGAAAAGTGCGTGAGGACGACCCCGACGATCGCCGCACCGAACGCGCCGATGCCGAAGATGGCGAGGTAGGTGTAGCCAAACGACAGTCCTCGCGAGTCGGGCGGTGAGTAGGCCGCGATCGTCGCCTGAGTCAGCGGCTGGACGGCAAAGATCACGAACCCGAGGACGGCACTGGCGGCGAGCAGTGCCGGGAGCCCGGTGTTCGCCACGGGGACGAACAGGACGGCGACGACGGTCACCGTCGAGAGTACCGCGGCCAGCCCCCGCTCGGGTTCGAGCGCTTCGGTGAGTCGTCCGCCGACGTACTGCCCGGCGATCCCCACCGTGAGGAGCGCGACGTAGAGGTACTGGCCGAGATCGAACTCCTCGGCGACGGGACTGTCGGGGTCGAACAGTTCGACGGCTCCGAGAGTGCCCTCGAGGAAGTCCCCGAGGAGGTCGGGCAGGAAGGTAAGCGAGCCACGGTAGAACAGGCCGTTAAACGAGACGATGACGAAGACGGTGAGAAAGCCGACCGTGAACAGCCGGCGCGTATCCGAACGGAGGTCCCGAAGCGAGCCCTTCGACGCCGTCTCACCGCCGTCGGTCAGTTCGACCGCGGCGGCCGGGTCGAAGTCGACCAGCAAACCGGCGACGGCGACGACCAGGGCCGGAACGGCGAGGACCGCAACCGCTGTCCGCCAGTCGAACGCGAGCAAGAGTAGTGCCGTCGCCAGCGGACCGAAGGCGATGCCGGCGTTTCCCGCCATGCCGTGGTAGCCAAACCCCGCCCCGCGTTCCTCGACGCCGTTGCTGATCAGGGTCAGTCCCGCAGGGTGATAGACGCTGGCTGCGAGCCCCCATACGGCGAGTGCGGCGGTGATCCCGACGATTCCAGGGGCGACGCTCAAAAGCAGGAACGAAAGACCCATTCCGGTGAGACAGACGGTGATCAACAGTTTGGCACCGTACCGGTCGACCAGCACCCCGCCAGGGAGAGCACCGACGCCGAAGAGGCCGTAGCCGACCGTGACGGCCGCGCCGAGGACGGCAGCGGACACCGAGAACTCGAGCAACCAGACGGTCATCAGAATCGGGATCGCCATCTCGTAGGTGTGGACCATCGCGTGGCTGACCATCACGTAGCCGACGATCGAGCGGTCGTTGCCGTTCACCCAGCTCCACCTCGTCCGTCCCGTACCCCTCCGGCCGAACACATACCCGTTCCGGTGTACCTGACAGCCAAGTATTTTACCAAACCGACGTTTTTCGCGCCCCTGGGGGAGTTCTTTTATCCGACCTACCGCTACGTTCGCCCGTGACAGTCACCGCCCCGGACGCCGGCGATGTCCAGGTCAGACAGGCCGAGCGTGCGGACCTGCTCTCGATCCTCGAGATCGAAAAGGCGTCGTTCCCCCAGCCGTGGCCCTACGAGGCGTTTACCGGCTTTCTCGACGAACCGGGCTTTCTGGTCGCCCTCGAGGGCGGCCGGATCGTCGGCTACGTCGTCGCCGACGTCACCCCGACCCACGGTCGAGCCCTCGGCCACGTGAAAGACATCGCCGTCCACCCCGGGTACCGTGGCGACGGCATCGGCTCACTCTTGCTCACCCGGGCTCTCTCCGAGGTGGTCTTCCAGGGGGCCGACTCGGTCAAACTCGAGGTCAGGGAGGGAAACGACGGCGCGAAACGCCTCTACCGGACGTTCGGGTTCGCGGCGCTTCGCCGGGTCCGTGGGTACTACGAGGACGGCGAGGACGCGATCATCATGGTCCGGAAACTCGGCTGAAGGTGGCTCGGACCCGGCTCAGACTGCCGGAGAAAAGTCATTGCACACTCGATCGCCACACCGAACTCGGCGACCGGGCGAGACCGACGGAGATTCGACCGACTGTCGGTCGATCCCTCAGCGGGTAGAGACGGTCGACGTCTTCGGTTCCGGCAGGTCGTAGCTGACGCCGGTCAGATCACTCGAGACGGCCCACAGCCGGCGTGCGGTCTCCTCGTCGTAGGAGCGATCCGATGACGCCTGCCGTTCGGGCAGGCCACGCATGTTCAGGGGACCGCCCGGGCCGTAGTAGGCACCCCCCTCGGCGTCCGGCGCGGTTGCGGCGTACAGCGTCGGCAGCGCACCCGTCTGTGCCGACTGGGCGAACACCGTATTGGCCAGCCACATCGCCGCGGTTCGAAGCCTGCTCCCGCGTCGTTCGGGACCCCGGAACTGCAATCGGGTGTTCGCGTAGCCGGGGTGGACCGCCATGCTCTCGACGCTCGCGTCGGCTGTGAGCAGGCGTCGCTGTAGTTCGTACGCGAAGAGGACGTTCGCCAGTTTCGACTGGGCGTAGGCGTCCCACACGTCGTACCCGCGTTCACCGTGGAGGTCCTCGAAGTCGATCTCCCCTCGTTCGTGCATCCCACTCGAGACGGTGACGACCCGTGACTTCCCGTCGGCGTCGGGACGGAGGGTCTCGAGGAGCTGTCCCGTCAGCGCGAAGTGTCCGAGGTGGTTGACGCCGAACTGCGTCTCGAAGCCGTCGACCGTCTCCGAGCGCGGGATCGCCATGGTCCCCGCGTTGTTGACCAGGACGTCGATGCGCTCGTCACCGAGGCGGTCCGCGAACGCGGCCACCGACTCGAGGTCGGCCAGGTCACACGCCTCCACGCGGAGGTCGGCGTCGGGAACGTCCCCACGCACGTCGGCGGCGGCTTTCCTCCCACGGTCGACGCTCCGGCAGGCCATGACCACCGTCGCGCCGTTCCCCGCGAGTTCGCGGACCGCCTCGAGGCCGATTCCGCTGTTGGCACCCGTCACGACGATCGTTCGTCCCGTCTGGTCGGGGACGTCGTCGGCTGTCCAGTTCATGACCCCACTACGGCGACGAGAAGTAAATGCGTAGGGCCTACACGACTGACGGGGACGGTGTGTCCCTCCTCGAAGACGGCCGGGAGGTCGCTGTTCGCCCACGGTGACCCTCCCGGATCTCTCCGGTGACGGTGGGCTTTTGCCCGCGCTTTCCTACCCCCCGATATGGAACTACACGCTGTTCCGGGCCTCCCGGAGATCCACCCCGGCGACGACCTCGCGGGGTTGCTCGCCGAACGGGCCGACCTCGAGGCCGGCGACGTCGTGACGGTCGCGAGCACCGTCGTCTCGAAAGCCGAGGGGCGAGCGTTCGATCTCGACGAGTTCCCCGCGAGTCCCCGGGCCCGGGAGATCGCACTACGACTCGAGGACGTCACGGGCGAGGAGAAGGACCCGCGCTTCGCTCAGGCAGTCCTCGAGGAGAGCACCGAGTTGCTGATGGAGGCCCCGTTCTTGCTGACGGAGTCCCGGTTTGGGCACGTGAGCGTGAACGCGGGGATCGATCGATCGAACGTGCCGGGTCACGACCTGCTCCTGTTGCCGAAGAACCCGGCGGCGAGTGCCGGGCGCATTCGGGAGGGGCTGCTCGAGGCCGGCCACGACGTGGCGGTGATCGTCACGGACACCTGCGGGCGGCCGTTCCGTCACGGCCAGCGTGGGGTCGCCCTCGGCTGGGCCGGGATGCCCGCGAGCCGGGACTGGCGCGGCGAGAAAGACCGTGATGGCCGGAAACTCGGCGTCACCGTCCAGTCGGTGGTCGACGAACTCGCCTCGGCGGCGAACCTCGTCGCCGGCGAGGGCGACGGGGGGACGCCCGCGGTCGTCGTCCGCGGGTGGAGCTTCGGCGACCACGAGGGCAGCGACGAACTGTTCAGGGAGGTCGAGACGGACTTCGTCCGACAGGCACTTCGCACCTGGAGGTACGACTCAAAGGTAGGACGATGAACGGAATCGAACTCACCCCGGAACACCCGCCGGATCGTATCGCCGACCTCGCTGCCCTCGCGGAGCGTGAGGGGTTCGACGCGGCCTTCACGAGCAGCCACTACTTCAACCGCGACCCCTTCATCACGCTCTCGCGGATGGCCGAACGGACCGACGACCTCCTTGTCGGGCCGGCAGCCGTCAACCCGTACGACTCCCACCCCGTCACCCTCGCTTCCCGCATGGCGACGGTAGACGAGGTCAGCGACGGCCGGGCGGTCTTCGGCGTCGGCGCTGGCGATCGGTCGACGCTTGCGAACCTCGGCATCGACCGTGACAGGCCGCTTCGTCGGGTCCTCGAGACGTTCAAAGTCGCCGAGGATCTGTGGGCCGGCGGGACCGTCACCCACGAGGGCACGTTCACCGCCAAAGACGCCTCGCTCAACGTAGAGCCGGCCGAGATCCCGGTCTACGTCGGCGCACAGGGACCACAGATGCTCCGGATGAGCGCGAAACACGCCGACGGGACGTTGATAAACGCCTGCCACCCGAAAGACCTCGAGTGGTCCGCCGGCCAGATCGCACAGGGGCTCAAAGAACGCCCCGACGAACGCGGGGAGTTCGACGCCCTCGCTTTCGCGAGCGTCAGCGTCGCCGAAGACGAGGCGAGCGCACGGGAAGCCGCACGCCCGCCCGTGGCCTTTATCGTCGGCGGAGCCGCCCCGCCGGTCCTCGAGCGCCACGGGATCGACCGCGAGGCGGCGGAATCCGTCAGCGAGGCCCTCGAGGGGGGCGACCTGAACGAAGCGTTCGACCACGTCACCGAGGGGATGATCGACGCGTTCTGTATCGCCGGAACCACGGGAACGGTGGCCGAGCGTTTTTCGGCCGCACTCGAACACGTCGACGGGATCGTCGTCGGCTCGCCACTGGGCCCGGACCTCGAGACGGCGGTCGAACTGGCGGGTGAGGCTCTCGGACGCGCCAGCGAAAACTAGCGGACACCTGGTTTCGAGAACGGATCGCCGGGGGCGTCAACTCGAGGACACGAGGCTGCCGAGTGCGCCCAGGGTCAGGAGACCGAAGACGGCCATCGCGAAGACGGTGAGGATCGTTCCGATGAGAACCAAGATCGGAGCGAGTCCGTCGCCCATCGCGATGTCCGCGAAGTAGCCGGTCATGTCGACGATGTTCTCCACGATGATGTTCAGTGCTGGTGCGGTATCCATACTCGTGGGTTGTGACCGGGAGTACTTGTCCGTGCCGGTCTCCCGTCGGCAGGTTAGCCGACACGCCCGTCCTCCCGGTCGTGACCGACGGTCGACACTCGAAGGGACAGGCCGTATTACCAGTCATACTACTGGACGAACGGTTTACACTCGATCGCACTCGAGCGGCCGCTACCGCCGGTGACGGGCCGTGAGACGCGATCGGGTGTGTAACGACTGTTCCCCGGCAGTGTCAACAATCGAGCAGTTCGAACGGGCCGTCCGCGGACTCCGAGTCGCGGTCGGATTCTTCGGTCCCGGCGTCCGTGGACTCGTTTTCAGGCCCGTCGAAGCCGAGCGTCCCGTCGCCGTCGATATCCGGAGTGGCGTCGTCGAAGATCGACAGTTCGAACTCGAACCCGCCGACGAGTTCGTAGGAGCCGACGGGGCTGGTGACCGTGTCGAGGATCCCGTCACCGACGTGTTCGAGTCCAGTCACGACCTCGATGACCCGCTCGCCGTCGTTCGAACCGGTCAACTCGACCCCGAACGAGCCACCGGAGTCGGTCAGCTCGAGGACGTGCAGACGGATCCAGATATACGTGTCATCGTCCGAGCCGACGGTGAACGGCGTGCCCGCTCCGGAGAGACACTCCGTTTCGGTATCGATCTCGAAGTTGTCGACCTCGTCTAGCCCGTCACCGACAGTTTCGTCGTCCAGTGCCACCACCGACCCGCCAGCAAGGAGAGTGAGAGAGAGCGTCGCCACTACCAACAGGGCGACCACGTCACTGAGCCCGATCATGCAGACGGCTGAGGATCGAATACATATCAATTCACTGGATACCGGTCGGCCGGCTGTCACCGTCGCCGGGGAGGTCGGCGTGAGATCCGGCGGCCCGGAAAATTTAAGCCCTCGTCGTGGTACTGTTAGGACGCAATGGCGAAAGGTACGGTCGCGTTCTTCAACGACACTGGTGGTTACGGATTCATCGAGACTGACGATGCGGACGACGACGTGTTCTTCCACATGGAGGACGTCGGCGGCCCTGACCTCGAAGAGGGTCAGGAACTCGAGTTCGAGATCGTCGAAGCCGAGAAGGGCCCACGCGCGACCAACGTCGAGCGGCTGTAAGGCGGCCCGGGTCGAGGTATCGTTTTCCGACCGCTACATCCTAGCGACCGCTCGGTTAGCGGCCGGTGTCGGCGTGGTCCGGCCCCGTCAACTCGACACCCGACCCGGACTCGTCGTCGACTTCGAAGGCGTCGAGGGCACCCCGAAGGTCGTCGGCCGTCGAGGTCAGCGACCGGGCTCCCGAGGTGACGTCGGAGATGGTCGCCGTCTGTTCTTCGACTGCCGCCGCGACGCTTTCGGTCTCGTCGGTCGTTTCTTCGCTGAGACGGGTCACTTCGTCGACCATCGTGACCACGTTCTCGGTCGCTCGAGCCTGTTCGTCGGTCGCGTCGTCGATCGCCTGGACGCTCTCGTTCGCCCGTTCGACCTGTTCGGAGACCTCGTCGATCGCCTGCATTCCACCCTCGACCTCCTCGACCCCCGAACTGACCTGTTCGCGCAGCCGTTCGATCTCCGAGACCGTGTCGTCGACCGAAGACTGAACATCGTCGATCAGCGTTGCGACGTCTTGGGTCGCCTCGCTCGTCTCCTCGGCGAGTACTTTGACCTCGTCGGCGACGACCGCGAAGCCGTTCCCTGCCTCGCCCGCGGCAGCGGCCTCGATCGATGCGTTGAGCGCGAGCAGGTTCGTCTGGTCGGCGATGTCGTCGATCAACCCGACGATGTCGCTTATCTGGGCCATCTCCGTCTCGAGTTGTTCGACCTGGGCCGTGATCTCGTCGGCCTGTTGCTCGAGGCGGTTCATTTCCGCCCGGATCGAGCCCGTCGCCTCGCTTGCGACCTCCGCGTGTTCGGCGGCCTCCTCGGAGACGGTCGCGACGTCGTCGGACGTCGCCGCGATCTCCTCGACGGTCGCCGAGAGGTCGCTCATCTCGCTGTTGACTTCCTGGAACCGGTCGCTCTGTTCGCTCGTCGAGTTCGTGATCTCCTCCGTGGCGCGACCGACCTCGTTGCCGGCACGTTCGATCTCTTCGACCCGCTGGAGCAGGTCCGCACTGACGTGGTCGACGTCGCCTGCGAGTGACTGGATGTCGACGACTGTCGTTTCGATATCCGCGATCATCCCGTTGAACGACTCGGCGATCGAGGCCATCGCGTCGTTGTCGACGTCGTCGTCGAGCCGCTGTGTGAAATCACCATCGGCGGCACGGGCCATCACCCGACTGAACGCGGACGCCTGTTCTTCGAGCTGGGTCGCGAGCCGTTCGGCCTCGTCTTTGGCTCGTTTGGCCTCCTTCCGGGCGGTTTCCGCGGACTCACGCTGTTCCTGTGCCTGTCGTTGTTTGTCCCGTGCCTGTTCGCGCTGTGACGTCGCTTCCTCGAGGGCTTCGACGGTGTTCTGTTTCATCCGTGCGACCGAGCCGGTCAGCTGGTCCAGTTCGGTCGTCAACGACGACCGGGCGATCTCCCGGTCGGTCTCCCCGTCGGCGACGGCACGTGTATCGTCGACCAGCCGCCGTATCGGTTTCGTAAACCGCCGGGTCGAAACGACTGCGACGCCGGCGATGAGCACCGACGCGATACCCGCGACGAGCAGACCCTGATTACGGATCGCAGTCGCCGGAGCGAGCATCTGTGACTCCGGGACGGTCGTCAGCGTGTAGTACTCCTCGCCGCCGATCTCCGTTCGTTGATACTCGGCGTGCCACGTCTCGCCGTCGTTTTCATACGTGATCGAACCGCTTTCACCAGTTAGTTCCTCCTCGGGGATGTACAACTCCCCGGCGCTCTCCTCGTCGAACGCGAGTTCCGGCTCGTCACCGTGGGCGACGAACGCGGCCCCGAGCTCGTCGCCAGCTGCGGTCGTGTAGTTGGGATCGACCATCGCTCCGTACCCTCGGTCACCGATCTCGAGGCCCTCGACCGGTTCGGTGATCTGGGAAACGTCGTAGACGAGGATCAGACTTCCAACCCGTTCCCCGTCGACTTCCAGTGGGTGTACGTATCTGACGACCGGCACCCCGAGCGCCTGTGATACGCTTAGTTTGTCGACGTACAACTCGTCGGCGTCCACGGCGTCCGGATCGGTCGTGTGCTCGAACCAGAACCGCCCTTCTGCGTAGTCCTGTTCGACGCGCTCGCCCATCTCGTGTCCGACGAGTACGTTCCCGTCCTCCCAGAACGCACGAACGAAAATGAGGTCCTCGTTCCCTTCGGCGACGCTGTCGAACGCGCCCGCGGTCTCCTGGTATGCCGGTTCGGGTTCCAACAGTTCCGGATACGCCGCTCCCTCGTCGAACTCCCCGACTCGCTGGTCGATCTCCTCGTTCCCGTACCGGAACTCGAGTAAGTCATGCAGTGCTGGGTGGTCGTGAAGCTGGTTGGTCTGTGGCCCGTACGCCTCCGAACGGGCTTCGGCGTTCTCTGCCACCCCTGTAACCTCCGCCTGTAGCTGTTCTGACGTCTGTTCGTTCAGGGCCTCCTGGGCATCGCCCACCGAGATGTACATCGTGATCCCGAGTGGGACCATCGCACAGACGAGAATCACGACGATCAACTGTACTTTCAGCGTTCGATATCGGCTAGTATTTTTAGAATTGCCCATTACTGAAGCTCACAAATTCGGGGATTTTATAACTTTTGATTTACAGATAAGGTGGAAAATAAGCGGTTAGCTCGTCGAATGGTAACATACGCGTTGGCTGCGGACTGGCAGTTGGCTCGTGATATTATGTAAAAAGAGTACAATATCAACTCGGTCCGTTGCCCGTCTACACGATCACTCTGCTGTGACCGATACATCGGTGCAGTGTCCGGGCAAGCCTCTATACTCGAGTGCGTTGATACACTGTGTATGTTCCAGGATCGAACTGACGCCGGCGAACGGCTCGGGGCGGAACTGTCACGACGGGGCGTCGAGGCCGACGTCGTCCTCGGGATCCCACGCGGTGGGCTGCCGGTCGCCCGACCCGTGGCCGAGGAGCTCGGGGCCGACGTAGACGTCGTCGTCGCCTCGAAGATCGGCGCGCCGGGAAACCCCGAACTCGCGATCGGGGCCGTCTCGAGTGACGGCAGCGTCTGGCTCAACGACGCGTTGGTTCACAGGCTAGGCGTGCCGGAGACGTACATCGACGCCCAACGCGAGGAGGAGGCGGCTTACGCACGCGGGAAGGCAGAACGGTATCGAAACGGCGAGTACGTTCCGGACCTCGAGGGCGAACGCGTGGTCGTCGTCGACGACGGCGTAGCGACGGGTGCGACCGCCCGTGCGTGTCTGCGAGAGGTCGAGGAGGCCGGAGCCGAACGGGTCGTCCTCGCGGTTCCCGTCGGCTCGCCCGACTCGGTAGCCGAGATCGAGAGCGAAGCCGACGACGTGGTCGCCCTCGAGACGCCCGCGGACTTCCGGGCTGTCGGGCAGTTCTACCGGGAGTTCGGGCAGGTGAGCGATCAAAAAGCGATGGGCTACCTCGAGGACTGATCAGTCCTCGTACTCGAGGGCGACGGAGTTTATGCAGTAGCGCAGCCCGGTGGGGTCGGGGCCGTCCTCGAAGACGTGGCCGAGGTGGCCCTCGCAGTTCGCACAGACCACTTCGGTCCGGCGCATACCGTGACTGGTGTCGGGACGGGTCCCGATGCGGTCGTCGTCGACGTCGTAGAAACTCGGCCAGCCACAGCCCGACTCGAATTTCGTCTCGGCGTCGAACAGCGTCGCCCCACAGCCGGCACAGGCGTAGGTTCCGTCGCCTTTGTGGTCGACGTACTCGCCGCTGAAGGGGGGTTCGGTGCCGGCCTCCCGGAGAACGTGGTACTCCTCGTCGCTGAGATGCTCGCGCCACTCCGTGTCGGTACTCGGGGGGTCCGCGGAGTCCTGACTCATACGAACAGTCAGGCGGTGGACGCATAAGTGTCTGTCCGCGCACCCGGCGAGTGGGATCGACTACCGTCGAGTGATGACGTTCGTGCTATCACAGCGCGGACACTGGGTCATCCGCCCCAGGCCGGGGACGTCGACGCGATCCCACTGTTCGTCGCCACCGGGCGCTTTGAACCCGCAGTTGAGACACCGTGAGTGTGCTACGGTCTGGGTATCGCTCACCATACACACAGCAACGACACGAGGTAGCATATGCCTTTCCCGGGGACGGCTCAACGTCGCATCTCGGCGTCGACGGCCGTCCTGATGACACGGGCGAGGCCGAGTACGGAAACGAACGTTCCCGCGAGGACGAGTCCGGCGAGCAAGAAGACGCCGAGGGCGGTCGCGCCGAACTCGGGATGGGAGAGAAGGGGACTCGTGAACTGGTAGCCAAAGACGGCGACGAGCACGCCGGCGGCGATCCGGATCGACCCGCCCCAGTAGGCCCCGTACTCCTCGGGAGACAGTTCCATACGCCGAGGTGAACCGCCGCCGCCAAAACGTTTTCACTCGAGGTCGGAACCGACACCGTCACGCAGTTGTCGGGACACGCGGGTGGCCGTCTGCCGTCTTCGGCGACGAGCCTCGAAGAGTTCGCGGGCGCTCGCGGCGGCTTCCCCGTCGATGACGAACTCGAGGTCCGGATACGCGACGCCCGTCAACACGAGCGGTTCCGGCGGTGCGGGTGCGATCCCCTCGTGACCTGGCAGGGGGTCAGGAGAGAGGACACGATCGACCTTCGAGAGCGGTTGCTCGCCGGTGCCGACGGCGTGGGAAAGCGAGACGAGCCGACGGACGAGTTCCCGACAGAACCCGCCCGCCCGGACGGTCACGACCAGGTATTCGCCGTCCCTGCGGGCCTCGAGGTCGGGTGAGCGCTCGGTGTTTCGGTCCTCGGGCGTGAGGTTGTGGAAGTCGTCCGGTCCGGAGAGGGCCTCGAGTGCCGTCCGAAACCGTCCGTCGTCGACGGGGGCGTCGAACTCGCCTGCGTCTTCCTCCCGTGGCGCGTAGAGG
>LKNC01000020.1 GCA_001564255.1 Natrialbaceae archaeon Tc-Br11_E2g1 | reverse complement strand
TGGAAATCCAGTCGCCTCGAACGTGGTCGCCGGCGCCGAGCGGACGGCCGACCTCGCGGACGGCTTCGTGATCATGGAGGGGTCGGGGGCGACGATGCCCCCTGTCAGGACGGACGCGAGGATCGCCCTCATCGGGGCGGTCCAGCCCCTCGAGCACATCCTCCGGTACTTCGGCCAGTATCGCGTTCGGACGTCGGATCTGGCGGTGGTGACGATGTGTGAGGAACCGATCGCGAGCGAGCAGAAGGTCCGACGGATCGAGGAGGGGATCACCACCATCGCCCCGGATGTCGACTATCTGTTGACGGCGTTCAGACCCGAACCCGGCGAGGACGTCTCCGGGCGGTCGGTCTTCGTCGCCACCACCGCGCCGGAGTCGGTCGCCCCCACGATCGAGACGACCCTCGAGGAGGAACACGGCTGTGACGTCGTCGGCCTCAGCACCAACCTCTCGAACCGGCCCAAACTCCGGGAGGACTTAGACGAGGGGATGGGTGCGGCCGACGTCTTGCTCACCGAGATCAAAGCCGCCTCGATCGACGTCGCCGGGCGGTACGCAAAGGAGAACGGACTGGACGTCGTGTTCATGCACAACCAGGCGACCCCGATCCGTGGGAGCGTCGACAGCCTGGAGGCGGGGGTGCTCTCGCTGTGTGAACGAACGCTCGCCGAGCGCAGGTCGGAGGAATGACCGACGTACGCAAAGACGGGAACAGACACCCGTTCTCGAAGGGGCTGCTCGCCACGTCGCTCGCGATCACCGGCCTCTCCCTGGAAGAACGGTACGAGATCGTCAGGGAGATCGATCGCGAACTCGAGGGGGTCGAGACCGTCCACTCGAGGGAGATCCAAAAACGGGTACAGCGGAAACTTCAGCAGCGAGGGTTAGAACGGGAGGAGAAGTTTTACCGGGTGACCAGACAGCTGTCGAGGCTGGAGAAGCCGCTTTTCATCTTGCTGGGCGGCCCGGCCGGGATCGGCAAGTCGACGCTCTCGGTCGAACTCGCTCACCGACTCGACATCAACAGGATCATCGAAACCGACACGGTCCGCGAGATCATGCGAAACATGGTGTCGGCCGAGCTGGTCCCCTCCCTCTACCAGTCCAGTTTCAACGCCGACGAAACCGTGAAAGCCGACCTGGTCGACGACCCCCTCATCTACGGGTTCAACCAGCAGGTCGACGTCGTGAGCGCGGGTGTCAAGCCGGTCATCGACAGAGGGGTCGAGGAGGGCGTGAACTCGATCGTCGACGGCGTCCACGTCGTTCCAGGATACCTGGGGATGTCGGACCGGGACGACTGTCACGTGTTTCAGTACGTCCTCGAGGTACCCGAGAAGGCCGAACACGCCAGACGGTTTCAGAGCAGAGCGAACGCGAGCAACAGGGACGCCGGACGGTATCTCGAGAACCTCGAGGACATCCGGGCGCTCCAGGCGTACATCGTCGAGGAGGGGGAGAAGAACGGAGCGACGATCATCGCCAACGAGAGCGTCGATCAGACGATCGAGGAGATCATGGACGACGTGACGACCGAACTGGGACGGCTGGTGCCGTCTCACGCCTGAGATGGTCGTCGCGGACCTCCACGTCCACACGACGAACTCGGACGGCTCGCTGACGCTCGGGACGCTCCCCGAGGCCGCCGAACGGGCCGGCCTCGAGGCGGTTGCCGTCACCGACCACGACCGGCTCCACCCCGAACTGGATCGGCCGCTGACGAGCGCCGGCGGGATCGAGATCGTCCACGGCATCGAACTGGGCGTGACGACCGGGTCGATCCGCGTCGACCTGCTCGGCTACGGCGTCCGGCGGTCGGAACGGTTGCAGGAACTGCTCGAGACGGTGCAGGCCAATCGGGTCGAGCGCACACGGGAGATCGTGGCCCGCGTCGAGGCCGAACTCGGCGTCGAACTGGACGTCGACGTCGAACCCGGCGTCCATCGGACACACATCGCCCGTGCGATCGACCGCAGCGACACGCCGTACGACTACCGACGGGCCAGGGACGAACTCATCGGGGACGGCTGTCCGTGTCACGTCCCGCGGCCGGTTCCCGGATTCGATCGCGGACGGCGCGTACTCTCCGTGGCCTGCGCGCTGGTCGGACTCGCACACCCGCTGCGGTACGCCGATCCCGAGCGCGCACTGGCGCTGACCGCGGAACTCGACGCCGTCGAACTCGCCTACCCCTACGAGGGGGCCCCCGACGTGGGGCTCGTCGAGGCGGCGATCGACGACCACGACCTGATTCCGACGGGCGGGAGCGACGCCCACGACGACCGACTCGGACGGGCGGGGGTCGACCGGGCGACGTACGATCGCGTTCGCTCGAAAATACTGGACTGATGCGGTCCGTTGTGATTCCGTACCGGTGATCGACCCGGACGGGGCGGCGATCACCGGCAAACCGTTGTACCGACCCGTATCACTGGTCGTCCCGAACTCGTCGGCTCGGAGGGTGATACGCAAGGAGACGTACGAGCCGGCGAATCGCGGAAATCGACGGTTCCGTACCCCGTGGTAGATGTATATACGCCACTCTGACTCTCATCTAAAAGGTTATTTACCTTCCATCGTTCCGTAAGTGTGTAGTGAAGACCGTGGCCGACCGTTCGGACGTACTGTCGCCGATTATCGTAGAGTACGACACTCGAGAGACGTCCGAACCGGGACCCGACCGGACCCCGCGGCCAGTGTCGACGCCTATATCCAACCCATACAGAAAATGAGGAACACCCGTTCACGAGTCAGTCGGTCGTCCGTTGCAGTGAACCCCTACGCCGGTGTCGACTGGGGGACCACCGACCAGTGTCTCTCCCAGTTTCACCTCCACGAACCTCGAAACCGGATCGACCCGGAGTCGGCGGCTCACGACCCACCCGCCGAGATCGCCGACGGCGGTGACCGGGAGCGACCGTCGCCCGGCCGCCTCATCGACAAGTATCGGTTCGCCGGCTACAGCGCCCTCGCCGTGACCGAACACGAGTACTACGTCGACGGAACCAAGCACAAAGGCGAGCCCTTCTTCGAGGACCTCGACGTGACCAGCTGGCCGTGGTCACAGTGGGACCGCCACACGGAGGGGGGCGACGTGATCCCGATACAGGGTGCCGAACTGCGCGGAACCGTCGAGGGGATCGACGAGCGCCACGACATCGTCAGTCTCGACACCGATCTCGGACACGGCCGTGGACAATCCCTCTTGCAAGTCGCCACCGAAATCGACGAGCGAGGTGGCGTCTCGTTTCTTCCACACCCAGGGCGGTACCCCCAGCCGGACTGCCTCGACGCCTACATCGAGCTGTTCGAACGGGTGGAGACCGTCCTCGGTGTCGAAGCGTTCAACGCGCGGGACCGATATCCTGGCTGTCGGGAGATCTGGGACGAGCTACTCGTCGAGTTCGGCTCTCGGCGACCGATCTGGGCGTTCGCGAACGACGACTACCACGCCAGGCCACGCTCGCCGGAAAACGAGCGATTCGATCGCTCTCGAACCGTCCTGTTGCTCGAGGAGCGATCGCCGGCGGGCGTGATCGACGCGTTGTCCGCCGGGCGGAGTTACGTCCAGTACAACGGGGAGGGGATCGCCCCCGCGATCGAGTCGGTCAGCGTCGACGACGGCCGCGTCCGCGTGGTATCGCCGGAGGCGACGTCGATCCGGTGGATCGCGGACGGCGATCCGATCGGAACCGGCCCGACTCTCGCGACGGGCGACGTCTCGGCCGGCTACGTCCGTGCGGAAGCGATCGGTTCGGGCGGTTCGGTGAGCTGTACACAGCCGCTTTACCTCGCTTGAGGGTGACCCACAGTCGTCCCTCGAGGGCCGGACACCGAAGAACGGCCACGGTGGTCGCTGTGGCGGTCGTCGGTTTCACCCCGGCTGTTCGGACTGATACCAGAGGACGGGTGTCGCGAGGATCAACGCGCCACCGAGCAACAGCATGACAAGCCCCAGCTCAAGGGAGAGGAACGCGATGATAAAGCCGACCGTCGAGACGACGCCGCCGGTGACGAGCAACGTGAACGCCCGGAACCCGGGGTCGGTACCGTCGTCATCGGTGTCGGTACTCATACCCTACTATCGTCGACGAACTAGAATAACCGTGTCGGTCGTTCGGTACCGACCCGCGTGACGACCAGCACCGTTTTGACGCCTCGAGACCGACCTGTGTGTATGTCTCCCGGCCCCGTCGTGTTGACCGTGGGGTTGCTCGTGGTCGTCCTGTTCTCGACGGCGGCCTTGCTCTACGTGCTGGTGAAAGCCAGCGCGGAAGGGCGGGAGGAAGACGGTGCTCGGGACCGACGCTAATCCCCCGTCTCGAGACTCGAGGCGATGGTTTCGCCCGTCTCGAGGCCGTTTCTGAGCGCGGCGTGGAGTCGGCCCTCGCCGGCGACCCAGTCGCCGACACAGTACAGATCGTGTGCCTCGGCGCTGGCGAGTGGCTCCGGATCGACGCCCGCCTCGGGCAGGGCGTAGCGCCACCCCTGGTGGTCCGTCCAGGCCGGTTCACGGAGTTCGTCGTCCTCTAAGAGGTCGGCGGTGAGGTCGGTGAGGGCGCTGACGTTCGCTTCCGGTGACCCCTCGTAGTGTTCGGTAGACCACTCGCCACCGGCCTGGACGACGAGTACCGACTCGCCGTCGGGGACGTGGCCGGGTTTACACTCCTCGCGGGAGATCCAGCCGATCTCGTGGTCTTTGTCGGTGTTGATCAGTGCGTAGTAGGGCCACTCGAGTTCGCGGTCGTAGCCGAGGACGGCGGTCCAGACCGACCGATAGGGGACGTCGGCGACGGCGGCGGCCAGGTCCGCCCGGAGGGGGTCGTCCCACACGGCGTCCTCGAGGAGAGCGGCGGTCTGTGGGGCCGGCGGGTTCAATACGAGGACGTCGAACGGGCCGTACTCGCCGCCGTCAGTATCGGTCAGCGTCCAGGTCCCCTCGCTGCGTTCGATCCGTTCGACGCGGGTGCCCCGGTGGACCGTCGCCGTCGTCCGGGCGAGCAGCCGTTTCGCGATCTGGGTCAACCCGGCCCGGTAGCTCCACCTGTGTTCGTCCGACTCCCGGCCGGGCGAGACGGTCCCCCCGCGATCGAAGGTCCAGATCGGCCCGGTCACGTCGACGAGTCCGTCGGTGTCGAGGACCTCCGTGACCACGGCGTTGACCCGCTCGTCGTCCGCTTTCAGGTAGTTCGCTCCGTAATCGTAGGTTACCTCACCGCGACGGCGGGTGGCCGCCCGGCCACAGAGTCCCCGGGACTTCTCGATTATCGTCGTCTCGACGTCCGGGAGTCGTGTCTCGAGTTCGTACGCCGTGGCGGCTGTGGCCGCGCCCGCACCGACGAAACCAACGTGTGTCATTGTCCCGAGTACCCAACGGTTCCTGAAAACACCTCGGCCTACGCTGGTCGAAAAACGGGTTCGACACGAGCACAGTCAGCTCACACCGACAGTCACGCGCGGATGATGGCGGGGAACCCTTCCGCAACGGAAAGCCGTCTATACGTGTTCGTGGTGGCTGCCGGTATGACGACCGTCGTCGAACTCGAGGTCCCGAGCGACCGTCTCGGGGCCTCCCGAGCGTTCGAGCAGATCCCGGGACTCGAGTTCCGGGTCGACGGAGGGCTCGGGTACGTCCCGCCGCTGGTCGAGGTGTGTGGTCCCGATCGGCGGGCCGTCGAGTCGGCGCTCGAGGCCGATCCGAGCCTCGAGGTGGTCGCGACCGTCGGTGGGAACGCCCGAGACCAGCGGTGGCTGTTCCAGATCGCGTTCGGCCGGGACCTGAATCTCTTTGCACAGCTGGTCAGTGAGGCAAACGGCGTGATCGTGACCGCCGGAGTGAGCGACCGAACGTGGTCACTCGAGTTACTGTTCGAGCGACGGGCGGCGGTCTCGAGGGCCTACGAGTTGCTCGACCGCTATGACTTTCCCGTGACTGTCAGGCGGATGATGTCGGTCGACGACACCGGCGTGCGCTCGACCCTGACGGAGACCCAGTACGAAACCGTCGTCGCGGCCTACGAACGCGGCTACTTCGACGTCCCGCGGGAGGTGACCCTGCGGGAACTCGCCGCGGAACTGGACGTGTCCCACCAGGCGCTGTCCGAACGACTCCGGAGGGGGCAGGCGGCACTCGTGAGCGAGGAGTTGCTGGATCGGTCGGAGCCGACAGCGGAGAAACGGTGACCTGCGAAAACGTGACGATCAGTGAATCCCCGTCCGACCGCGACACGATACGTTTGTGTCTGTCAATATTTTTCCGGATAACGGTCCGTTAGATAGTTTCTGAAGCGCCGTGGGAGTATTTTCGCCAATAATTAGATTTATACTTGGTCGAGTGTACAGTAGAGATGTCGGCACCGCCGACGATGGCGCATCGCATCCAGATCGAATCCAACCCCGGTGGCTATCCAGTAGTCGTCGTCGAATGACCGTTCGATGGCGATTTACACAGGTCACAACCAGGGAGGAACCCCCTCCCGGCAATCTCATGCTCGATCAGCGTTTCGCGGCCACTCGTGGCTGTGTGGCCGCGGTCGGGCTCCTCACGGAGCCTGCGCGGATCTCTCGAGCACTCGAAACCGTCCCACAGAGCCGTCAGTAGATCAGTTCGTCGTCGTTTTCGACCATATAGAGCGTCCGTGCCGCGATGTTGACCGCGTGATCCCCGACCCGCTCTAGATCACGGATCGTAAGCAAGAGCCGCGAGACGTCCTGGAGGAGGAGTTCGGCCTCGTCGGGGGACCCGAGTTCGCGTTCGATCAGGTCCCGGACGACGATCCCGCTCGCCCGCTCGGCGTAGTGGTCGAGGTCGTCGTCCCGGACGGCGAGGTCCCGACACTGCTCGACGTTCTCGGTGTCGTAGGCGACCATCGCGTCGTCGATCATCTCGAGGGTGAGATCACCCATCGTCTGGACGTCGACGTCCGGAAAGAGATCGCGTTCGGCGTCTTTCGTGTACTCCCCGAGGTTGACGGCGAGGTCGCCGACCCGTTCTAGATCGGTGATGATCTTGAACGTCGAAGCGATAAACCGCAGATCGGAGGCGACCGGTTGCTGGAGGGCGAGTAAGTCGATGCAGTCTTTCTCGAGGTCGAGGTACATCCGGTTTACCTCGCCGTCGCCCTCGATGACCTCCTGGGCGAGGTCTTCGTCTTTCTGTTCGATCGCGTCGAGACCCATTCGCAGGCGCTCCATCACGACTTCGCCCATGTAACAGACGTCCTCGCGGAGTTCCTCGAGTTGCTCCTGGTAGGATTTCCTGGCCATACGGTGGAGAGTCCGCCCGTCGTTGATGTAGCTTGCGCTCACCTCAAAGTGTGCCACGTGGGGACACGGAGAGCGATCAGCCGAACTTACCGGTGATGTAGTCTTCGACGCGCTGGCTCTCTGGGTTCTCGAAGATCTTCGAGGTGTCGTCGAACTCCGCGAGGTGGCCGCCCGTGAGGAAGACGGCCGTTTTATCGGAGATGCGGGCGGCCTGTTGCATGTTGTGGGTGACGATTACGACGGTGTAGTTCCGGGAGAGTTCCTCGACCAGGTCCTCGATCTTCGAGGTCGCCACGGGGTCGAGTGCGCTCGCGGGTTCGTCCATCAGGACCACCTCGGGGTCGGTCGCGATCGCCCGCGCGATACACAGGCGCTGTTGTTGGCCACCGGAGAGGTCGAGTCCGGAGGAGTCGAGTTGATCCTCGACCTCATCGAGGAGGGCGGCACGCTCGAGTGCCTGCCGGACTTTCCCCTCGACGTCGCCGTCGTCTTTGCCCTGGACGCGCAGGCCGTAAGCGACGTTGTCGAAGATGGACTTGGGGAAGGGGTTTGGTTTCTGAAAGACCATCCCGACCTTCCGCCTGAGGGCGACGGGGTCGACGTCGTCGTCGTAGACGTTTTTCCCGTGGAAATACAGGTCGCCCTCGACGCGGGCGACGTCGATCAGGTCGTTCATCCGGTTGATCGACCGGAGGTACGTGGACTTCCCACAGCCCGAGGGGCCGATGAGCGCCGTCACCTGCTTTTCGGGGATCTCCATGTCGATTCCCTGGAGCGCCTGATCGTCGCCGTAGAAGACCTTCAGGTCGCGGGATTCGATGACCGCGTCGTCGACACCTGGCGAACCAGCGACGCGTTCGGTTACGCTCTCGGTCGAACTGTCGGTCCGGGTCTCCGTCGTCGCCCCCTGGCCTCGGTTCGCGGTCATGCAGTTGTGTGTACGTGAGCGCTCGAGTAGTTACCTGTTGTGGATCCGGGCCGGCTCGAGCACGCCGGTCGTTCTCGTGTACGGACAGTCGAACCGACCGCGGACGCACGCGAATCGGCCGTCGAAGTCGTCATCACGCGATTGAAGGTGAACCTCCAATAAATAGGGCGCTATGTGGTCTATATACGGATATGTAGACCCGAGCTAGGCGCGCGGGTCGTACTTGTTGCGGATGAGGATCGCGACGGCGTTCATCAGCAAGAGGATCGTCAACAGCACGACGATCCCGGCGGCGGCGATGTGCTGGAACTCGGGTTCGGGTCGTTTCGCCCAGTCAAAGACCGTCATCGGCATCGCGCTAAACGGACTGGTGAGCCCGTCCGGAGCGACGAAAAGCGACGTCGAGGCACCGACCATCAGGATCGGTGCGGTCTCGCCGATCGCCCTCGAGAGCGAGAGGATCGTCCCCGTCATGATACCGGGTAGCGCCCGTGGGAGAACGACGTCCCGGATGACCTGCCACTTGGTCGCGCCGACGCCGTAGGCGGCCTGGCGCTGGGAGTCGGGCACGGCTCGCAGGGCCTCCTGGGTCGAGACGATGACGATCGGAAGGATCAACAGTGTAAGTGTGAGCGCACCGGCGATGAGACTCGAGCCCATCTGCACCGCACGAACGAATATCGCCAGTCCGAGCAGGCCGTAGACGATCGAGGGGACGCCCGCGAGGTTGGCGATGTTCGCCTCGATAAAGGATTTCAGGCGACTCTCGGCGGCGTACTCCTCGAGATAGACCGCCGCGCCGACGCCGAGGAAAATCGTGAAGACGGCGGTCAGGGCGATGAGGAAAACCGAACCGACGATCGCGGGATAGATACCTGCCCCGCGGGCGTCTGGCATGAAGTTCTCGACGACCTGCGACGGTGGGTAGGTGAGAAACTCCCAGGTGACCCATCCCCACGACTCATACAGGACGTCGGCGATCAGGGCCACGAGGGCGACGATTCCGACGAGCGTCGAGGCGAAACAGATCGCGACGAAGACGCGTCCGATCAGGCGCTTTCGTTCGATGTCGTCGGTCGGTTCGCCGAAGGGCGTCTCGGTTTCCGTGCTCATTGGTACTCCTCCCGGTAGCGCGATTTGATCCACAAACTGAACAGGTTCATCGCGAGGGTCATCGCGAACAGCGTCAGTCCGACGGCGAACAGGCTCTGATAGCCGATCGAGCCGATCGAGACGTCACTGATCCCGATCTGGACCATGTACGCCGTCATCGTCTGCATCGACTCGAGGGGGTTCGCCGTGATCTGTGGGCTCATCCCGACGGCGAGGGTGACCGCCATCGTCTCGCCGATCGCCCGCGAGAGCGCGAGGATGTACGAGGCGATGATTCCCGACAGCGCGGAGGGGACGACGACGTTCGTCGACACCTCGAACTTCGTCGCACCCAGACCGTAGGCGGCGTTGCGCAGATCGTCAGGTACCGAACTCATCGCGTCTTCGCTCAGGCTCGAGACCATCGGGATGATCATGACTCCGACGACGATCGCACCCGCCGCCGCGTTGAACGTCCCCGTCTCGGGGAACACCCGCTGGATCAGCGGCGTAATAAACGACAGGGCGAAAAAGCCGTAGACGATCGTCGGGATCCCCGCGAGGATCTCGAGTGTCGGCTTTATCACTTTCCGAACGTCCGGGTCGGCGTACTCAGAGAGGTAGATCGCCGTCGCCGTCCCGACGGGAAGGGCGATGAGCGCCGACCCCAGGGTGATGACCAGTGTCCCCCAGATCAGCGGGAGGACGCCGTAACTGCGCGGTCGGATGACCGGTGACCAGTCCGTCCCGGTGAAGTACTCGACGATCGACACCTCCCGGAAGAAGACGAACGACCCCTGGACGAGCACCAGGATGATCGCCAGCGTCGTGAGGACCGTGACGAGCGCACACGAGAAAAAGACGTACTTGACGATCGAACTCGTCCGATCGTTGACCTCACTGTTGCCGTTCGAGATATTTACCGTCCGGTCAGCACCACTCATACAGTCACCTCGTCGATCGCGTCCGTGAGTTTCTCGTACTCTTCGCTGACTGTCTCGTCGGGGAGCGCGTAGTAGCCGACGCGGCGAGCCCCCCACTGGGTCCAGGTGAGCGTCTCGCCGTCCTCAACGACGTCGGTTTCGGTCGCGTCGCCGTCGATCTCCTCGAAGTAAAACCGGGCGAACTCACGGCCTTCCTGCCGCTCGAATAAGTCCGTCCGAAAGTACGTAAACAGCGGTCGAGTCAACGGCGTGTATTCGCCCGCTTCGATCTCCTCTCGCTCGGGTTTGACGGGCCCGTCACCGTCGTCGACGCCGATGAGTTTGAGCTCGTCCTCGTTCTCGTAGTAAAAGCCCGCGCCGCCGAACCCGAGCGTGTACTGGTTGCCCCGGACGCCGCGGACGATCACGTTCGTGTCGGCGCTCGCGGAGTAATCGGAGCGAATGTCGCCGATCTCGCCGTTGATCGCCTCCGTGAAGTAGTCGAACGTCCCCGACGCCGGGTCGCGGCCGTAGAGGTCGAACTCCTCGTCGGGCCACCCCTCGCGGACGTCGTTCCAGGTCTCGACGTCCGACCCCGACTGCCAGATCCGGTTCAGTTCGTCGACGGTGAGGTCGTCACACCAGTCGTTGTCGGGGTGGGCGAAGACCGCGAGCCCGTCGAGTGCCGTCTCGAGTTCGACGTACTCGACGCCACTTTCCTCACAGATCTCCCGTTCGTTCTCGAGGATCGGTCGACTCGCGTTCTGGACGTGTGTCTCGCCCTCACAGAACCGCTGGAACCCTGCCCCGGTTCCCGAGCCGTTGACGGGGATGTCGACACGGTTGTTTCGCCAGACGAACTCCTCGGAGACGATGGCACCGTGAGGGAGAACGGTATTACTGCCGTCCATCCGGATTTCACCCGACAAATCGCTCTCCTCACCACGGGTAATACACCCAGCCAGTCCGCTCAGGGCCGTACCCGTCACACCGATCAGGACGCGACGCCTCGTCGTCGCGGTGTCACGGCCGACTGTCGGCTCGTTTCCCATTACCGTTCCCTTGTGAGTATTCGGTCTAAATACCCTACTATGTTCTCTATATAGGTCTATATCCGTACCGAGGTACCACACGCCGTGATCCGATGAACTCGTTTTCCCGAGACGACGACTGTCGCGTCGTCGAACCACGTCTCTCGGGACCAGCCGTCACTCTATAGACGATACTGGATTTATATTCCTCGGGTCACAACCCCGGGTATGGAGACTCGCAAGGTCCAGGTGACGGGTGGATCGACCTACACGGTCTCGCTACCGAAACCCTGGGCGACCGAAAACGGCGTCAGCGCCGGCACGACAGTGGAGTTCTACCCCGAAGACGACGCCTTACTCCTCACTCCCCAAAGTGACACCGAACGTAAACGAGGCTCCCTGGACGTCTCGAACCTCGAGGGCGAACGGCTCACCCGCGCGGTGATGACGATGTACGTCAGTGGCTTCGACGTCATCGAACTCGAGGCCGGCCGGATCACGACCGACCAGCGAAATGCGATCCGCGACGCCACCCAGGGACTGGTCGGCGTCGAAGTGCTGGAGGAGACGACCGACAGCGTCGTTATCCAGGATCTGCTCGACTCCTCGGAACTCTCGATCGTCAACGCCGTCTCGCGGATGCGTCTGATCGCGGGCTCGATGCTCGAGGACGCCCTCACGGCCCTGGTCGAGAACGACGACGACGTCGCCGAGGACGTCATCCGCCGGGACGACGACGTCGACCGACTCTGGCTCGTGGTCTCCCGGATCTTCCGGGCGACGCTTCGGTCCCCCCGGGCCGCCGAGGAACTGGGGGTCTCCCGGGAGGACTGTTTCGACTACCACTCGAGTGCCCGCCAGCTCGAACGGGTCGCAGACCACGCAGCGAAGATCGCCACCCTCGCGGGTAAACTCGAGGAGATCCCGAGTGGCGTCGCCGAGGCTCTGGAGACGCTCCACGAGGACGCCTTCGCCGTCTTGGAGAAGTCGATGGACGCCCTGTTCGCCGAGGAGAGCGAGGAGGCGAACCGACTGGGTCACGAGGCGCTCGCGTCGGTCCTCGAGATCGACGAACACACCCGCACGGTCGATGACATGCTACGCGAACTCGAGCCGATCCAGGCGCAGTCACTAGGACTGATCGTCGACTCGTTGTCGCGGTGTGCGGACTACGGGGGCAACGTCGCCGAGACGGCGTTGCAGAAGGCCACGCCGCGGCCGTAGCCGATCGGCGATAGTTCGAGATCGTTACTCGAGGGAGACGGCGTTGACCTGGCCCGTCTGTCCGGGGCGGGAGGTGACGCGTGCTTTGCCCTCGTCGGTGTCGATGACGGCCCCTTTGGTGATGATGTTTCGTCGGACGTAGTTGGGGTTCGCGTCGTTCTCGACCACGTCGGTGATCGTCGCCTGAACGGTCTCGCCGCCGACGTTGACGTTCGCGACGTCGGTCGCGAGCGCGCGGGTCTTCTGGCCGTTGCCCCGGACGTCGACGGTCTTGAGTCGTTCCTCGCCGACCTGCGTCTCGGTCGGGGCCCGTCCGAGTTCGGACTTCTTGCGGTTTCGGGCGTGTTTGAGTCGGCCACCGGTGCGCTTTCGCGTAGAGCGTCCCTGATCTTGCATACCCACAGGAACTCCCGGCGCGTACTTGAATGCAACCTTTTCGTTCGGTAGCCGGAGCGGCCAGTCACTCCTGTTGGGCGTCGACGACCGCCAGTCCGGCGAGGTTGACGATGTCTTTGACCTCGTCACCGCGCTGGAGGACGTGGACGGGTTCGTCCATACCCACGAGCATCGGGCCGATCGCCTCGGCACCGCCCAGCCGCTGGAGGAGTTTGTACGCGATGTTCCCCGCCTCGAGGTTGGGGAACACGAGCACGTTCGCGGGTTCCTCGAGTTCGGCGAAGTCGTAGGTGTCGGTGAGGATGTCCTCGACGACGGCGGTATCCGCTTGCATCTCGCCGTCGACTGGGAAGTCGACCTCGGGATCGCTCTGGAGGGCTTCGGCCGCTTTGCGGGGTTTGCGGGTCCCCTCGTTGTCGACGCTGCCGAAGTTCGAATAAGAGAGCAACGCCGCACGCGGTTCGACGTTGAACCGGCGGGCCAGTTTCGCGGTCTGTTTGGTCACCTCGGCGAGAACCTCCTCGTCGGGGTCCTGGTTGACCGTCGCGTCGGCGACGAAGATCTCACGGTTTTTGAACGTGAGCAGGTAGACCCCCGCGACGTACTCCGTCTCGGGTTCGGTGCCGAGCACCTGCAACGGTGGGCGCAGCGCCGAGGGGTAGTGGTGGGTAAGCCCCGTGAGGAGGGCGTCGGCGTCGCCCTGTTCGACCATCACGCTGCCGAAGTAGTTGGTGTCCCGGCGGATGAGCTCGTGGGCCTCAGAACGGGTGATCCCCTTTCGCTGGCGCAGTTCGTACAGCTTCTCGGCGTACTCCTCGTAGTCGCCGGCGTGTGGATCGGCGACGACCGGATCGAACTCGAGGCCGAGACCCGCCGCGATCGCCTCGATCTCCTCTGCGTCGCCGATGAGGATCGGCGCGGCGATTCCCTGTTCTTGCAGCTGGTAGGCCGCACGGATCATCTTCTCGTCGTCGCCTTCCGCGAGGGCGACGCGTTTGGGGTCGCTCTTTGCCTTGTTGAGGACGACCCGCATCATCTCCCGGGAGCGACCGAGGCGGGCCTCGAGTTCCTCTTTGTACTCCTCGACGTCGATCTCGGTCCGTGCCGCGCCGCTTTCTATCGCCGCGTTCGCGATGGCCGGGGCGACCTCGAAGAGCACCCGCGGATCGACGGGTTTCGGGATGATGTACTCGGGGCCGAACTGGAGCGGTTCGTCGCCGTAGGCTTTCACGACGGCGTCGGGGACGTCCTGTCGGGCGAGCGTCGCGAGTGCCTTGGCCGCGGCGACGGTCATCTCCTCGTTTATCTCCCGAGCGCGCACGTCGAGTGCCCCACGGAAGATAAAGGGGAACCCGAGGACGTTGTTGACCTGGTTGGGGTAGTCCGATCGCCCGGTCGCCATGATCACGTTGTCATTGCGGGCTTTCTTGGCGTCCTCGTAGCCGATCTCCGGGTCCGGGTTGGCCATCGCGAAGACGATCGGGTCCGAGGCCATCGACCGGATCATCTCCTGGCTGACGATGCCGCCGATCGAGAGGCCGACGAAGACGTCAGCACCCTCCATCGCGTCCGCGAGCGACCCTTCGGGAACGTCACGGGCGAACTCCCGTTTGTACTCGTTTAGGTCACCGTCACGGGCGCGGGCCTCGGTGATGATCCCCGAGGAGTCACACATCGTGATGTTCTCCTCGCTCGCACCGAGGGAGACGTAAAAGCGGGCGGTCGCGAGCGCACTCGCGCCGGCACCGGAGAAGACGATCTCGACGTCGTCTATGTCCTTGCCGGCGATGTCGACGGCGTTGAGCAAGGCCGCACCCGAGATGATCGCCGTGCCGTGTTGGTCGTCGTGGAAGACGGGGATGTCCATCCCCTCACGCAGCCGTTCCTCGATGACGAAACACTCCGGGGCCTTGATATCCTCCAGATTGATCCCCCCGAAGGTCGGCTCCATCATCTTGACGGCCTCGATGAACTTCTCGGGGTCGGTTTCGTCGAGTTCGACGTCGAACACGTCGATATCGGCGAACCGCTTGAACAGGACGCCTTTCCCCTCCATGACCGGTTTCGACGCCTGCGCGCCGATGTCACCGAGTCCGAGGACGGCACTGCCGTTGGAGACGACACCCACCAGGTTCCCCTTGGCGGTGTAGCTGTAGGCGTCGGTCTCGTCCTCGTGGATGTCCATACACGGTGCTGCCACGCCGGGTGAGTACGCAAGCGAGAGGTCCCGCTGGGTGTTCGTCGGCTTCGTCGTCGAAATCTCGAGTTTTCCCGGGGGGTCGGTCCGATGGTACTCCAGTGAGTCCTCGTCTAGTCCCATAAATAGAACCACTGGAGACGGATGGTAAAAAACAATGCGAAACTGATAATCGACGATCGTCGAAATAGTCTCGCAGTCCCCACGGAGACGACACCACACATCCGGACTGTCTCCCACCGACGGCCGGTGGCCGAAGATCACGTCCGACACACGCCAGTTTCCAGCCTCGACAGCGCAACGGTCCCCCGCAGAATTCGACCCTTTTATACCCGTTGCCCTGATGTGATGGGGTATGGACGTCGCGCTCGGTGGGACGTTCGACCCCGTACACGACGGCCACCGACGGCTGTTCGAACGGGCGTTCGAACTCGGAGACGTAACCGTCGGTCTGACGAGCGACGAACTCGCACCGAAAACCCGTCACGTCGACCGGTACGTGCGGACCTACGAGGAACGGAAACGTGACCTCGAGGCCGAACTCACTTCTCACGCCGAGACGTACGGCCGGGAGTTCGAGATCCGGCCCCTCGAAGAACCCACCGGCATCGCGACCGAACCCCAGTTCGACTACCTGATCGTCTCGCCTGAAACCGCAAACGGTGGCGAGCGGATCAACGACCTCCGACGTGAACGCGGACACGACCCACTCGAGGTCGTCGTCGTCCCCCACGTCCACGCCGAAGACGACGACGTCATCTCGAGTACCCGCATCGTGAGAGGGGAGATAGACGAACACGGCAACCGCACGCCCGACCACGAAGGGCGTGGTGCGAGCCGGTGACCGGTCCCGATTCCGAACTCTTTACCGGGCTTTCGCTCTTTCACCACGGGTTTACCCGCGTAGCAGACGCTTACGACTACCAGCCCGGCGGCTCGAGGCCGGCCGCTTCGAGCAGATCCTTCCAGCGTTGTTGAATCGACAGCCGGGAGACCCCCGCAGCCGCGGCGACATCCCCCTGCGTGCGACCGTCACCCGCGACGAGCGAGCCCGCATACACACTCGCCGCGAGAACCGCCCGCTTCGATCGGTCCTCATCGGGGACGTCTGCCAGAAAGAACTCGGCCGCACACGATCGCGCCTCCGTCGACAACTCGAGTCTGTCCGCGATCCGCTCGAGTGTCTCGAGCCACTCCCCGTGTTCGACGCGTTCCCGGGCGCTGTACATACGGACGGGTACTGCCGCCCGGAAGTTAAACGTACGGTCGAAAGTCGAGCTACCGAAGAGGTTCACGTTGGAACACTGTCCACCCAATAGTCGAATACCCGGACCAACGTTCAACTACGACCGACTGCCACGTGTGGCCTGCCCCCCGTGAACGTATAGGTCACTATTACTAATGACCGAGGACGCCCAAGGGGAAACCGAGTCCGTCCCCGATGGCCTCGCCCTCCGCAATGAACGAGCCAACGTGTAAACTCGTCTGTACCGGTTGTGGCCTCGAGATGCCTTACCGGGATCGCTCGCTGGCCGAACAGGCCGGCGAACTCCATCAGCGACGGGGCAGCGAACACGTCACCTTCATCGTGCCGGTGGAGTGGTCCCCCGAAGAGCCCTTGACACACGAGTGAGAGACCGACAGGTTCTTACTCACATCGGCGGAACTCGAACTCGAGCGCGGGTAGCCAAGCCAGGAAACGGCGCAGCGCTTAGGACGCTGTCCCGTAGGGGTCCGCCGGTTCAAATCCGGTCCCGCGCATTCTCCGCGAACAACTCCGTGAGCGGAGAATGCGTTCAGCGGATTTGAACGAGAGAAGACGCGCACAGCGAAGCGAGCACGTCTTCGCGTGGTTCAAATCCGGTCCCGCACAATCGACGTGGCCTCGAGTCGGCCGATGCCTGTGCTACCGTCACATAGGGTGTGCCACGAGGTTGCTAGACGCAACTCGACCATCGGGCCGGGATCGAGAGGGGGTACGATCCCCCCGGTATCGGCCACAATATTCATCCCGGCTGTGAAAATACGAGGGAGTATGGGGGCAACGGATCGAGGGGTCTCACCAGTGGTAGGTGTCGCAATGATGATCGTAATCGTCGTCGCACTGGTCGCCGTCGTCGGAGGTGGATTTCTCGGAATGGGCGGAATGCTCGAGGATCCGGGACCGTACTCGGGCGTCGAGAC